>JAUQQI010000037.1:9641-13234 GCA_030549955.1 Chloroflexota bacterium | reverse complement strand
GTGCCAGGCCCACGATGTCAAAAACCTGTTCATCGCCGACGGCAGCGTCTTTACGACCGGCGCCGCTGAGAACCCGACCCTGACCATTTCGGCCCTGGCCATTCGGACGGCCGAGTACATCATGGACCAGATGGCGAAGGGGGAGCTGTGAGCACCGGGGGTCGGCCCAGATTGGGCCGACCCCCGACAGGCTGGCGTCTCTGGGAGGAGATAACCAATGAACCCGCTTGTTCTCGGGATGACGGGCCTCAACTTCGCCCTTTGGGCCAATGCCCTGTACCTTCTGGGTGTTGCCGATAAGCCGGTCTCGGAGGGCGCGCCGTCACCGGCCAAGACCGTAGCCCTGGGCGGCACGGTCATGGGTGCCGCGACGTTGTTGTTCGCTTCCGTCTGGTTTATCGTCGGCAGACCCCTGGGTGCCGAGCTGGTGGAGGCGACGGTGATCCTGGCCGGCATCACCGGCATGTACGGGTTACTTCTACTCGGGGTGTTCCTGGCCCAGGTCCTTGGCCTCGATGGCCGCCCGCTGGGGCACCTTTGCCTGATGGTAGCGGCTTTTCAGCTCATCTACCTGGCAGCGGTTGCCAGGACCTTCGGGCTGACGTCGGTGCACGTGTGGCTGGTTGAGGCGGTGCTGGCCAGCTACGTCGTGCTTCTGGTTCTATTCTGGGCCCTTTTTTACGGCCGGATTTCGGCCCGGCCGGTTGGGATCTGGACCGTTGTTTCTGGGATTGGGACTGTCTACCTTCAGTACTGGGCGAGTGGCGTCTTTCCGCCGCCGTGACAGGAGCAAACCATACCCAAAGGAGGGAAGCCATGGCTGCCAAGAAGATTCTGATGCTTGTCGGGGACTACGTTGAAGACTACGAGGTGATGGTGCCCTTCCAGGCCCTCCTTATGGTCGGTCACACTGTTCACGCCGTCTGTCCGGGTAAGCGGGCTGGCGAGAAGGTGCGCACCGCCGTGCATGACTTCGAGGGCGACCAGACCTACAGCGAGAAGCGGGGCCACGATTTCACCCTGAACGCGACCTTTGATGAGGTGAAGCCGGAGGACTACGACGCCCTGGTGATCCCTGGCGGCCGGGCGCCCGAATATATTCGCCTGAACCAGCGGGTCATCGACATCGTCCGCCACTTTGCGGAGGCCCGCAAGCCCATCGCCGCCGTCTGCCACGGGGTGCAGGTCCTCACGGCGGCCGGGGTCGTAAGCGGCCGCCGGCTCACCGGCTACCCGGCGGTCGGCCCGGAAGTTAAGGCTGCCGGTGGCGAGTGGGTCGCCGTCCCCATTGACAAGGCCTACGTGGACGACAACCTGGTGACAGCCCCGGCCTGGCCTGCCCACCCGGAGTGGCTGGCCCGTTTCCTGGAGGTTCTCGAGAGAACCGGGGTCGCTGCCTGAAAACCGAATAAACGGGCCTGCCCGGGGATGCGCATCGTCGTCACGGCCAAGTACGTCCCCGACCCGGACCTGCCCGGCGAGCTGGACGGATTCCGGCTCCGGCGAGAGGGTGTGCCGGGGCTTCTGGATCCCATCGACCAGTGCGGGGTGGAGCTGGCCGTGCAGCTTAAGGAGACCCTGGGCGGTCAGGTTACCCTGGTCTCGATGGGCCCGGCCGTGGCCGAGGCCGGGCTCCGGCTGGGGCTGGCCATCGGGGCCGACGAAGCGGTCCTGGTCACCGACCCGGCCCTGGCCGGATCCGACGCCCTGGTCACGGCCCGGGTCCTGGCCGCGGCCATCGGTCGGCTCAGCTTCGACCTGGTCATCTGTGGTGCCCAGTCGAGCGACGGGTCGACGGGTACCCTGGGGGCGATGCTGGCGGCCCTTCTGGGCCTGCCGGGTATCGGCCCGGCAAAACAGGTCGAAGTTGGGGGCCCTCTGGTGCGGGTTCGGCGGCAGACGGCGGCCGGCTCCGAGGTTGTCGAATGTGTCCTGCCGGCCCTGGTGGCCGTGACCTCCGACATTAACGTGCCCAGGTTCCCGTCCTTTAAGGCGCGGGTTGCGGCTCGGAGCAAGCCGCTGACCCGGCTGACGGCCGCTGACCTTGGCCTCAGCCCGGACGCCCTGCGGGTCAAGCAGGCCGTGGTGGCCATCAACCCGGCTGAAGAGCGAACTGCCGGTGAAATCGTCGCTGACGACGGAACGGCCGTGGCCCGGATCCTCCGGGTTCTGGAAGAACTCAAGGTAGTCTAGGCGTATGCCGAAGGTCTGGGTTTTTGCCGAACACCGAAAGGGCCGGCCCGACGCCACCGCCTTCGAACTGCTGACCAGGGCCCGCCAGCTGGGACAGGCGGAGGCGGTGGCGTTCGGGGCCGGTGCTTCTAAAGCCGCCGGTCCCCTGGCCGAATATGGGGCTGATACCGTGTACATCGATGACAACCCGGTCTACGACGAATGGGTCGGCGACCCCGCGGCCGAGGCTCTTCGCCGGCTGGTCGCCGAGCACCAGCCTGATGCCGTGCTCTTTGCAACCCTGCCCGACTCGAGGGAGGTCGCCGGGCGGCTGGCGGCAAGGCTGGGGCTGACCCTTATCAGCAACGCTGTTGATATCAGGTCAGTCGACGCCGTCCGGACGACCATGTTCGGCGGGTCTTTATACGTCGACTGCCGGGTTGACGACCGGCCGGCCCTTATCCTCGTGCGCCCAAACTCCTTCTCCGCCGAGCCGGCGCCCGGCCAGGGCCGGGTCGTTCCGGTCCGGGTCGAGGTCCCGGTCGAGCTCCGGCTCGTGCGGCGGGTCGAGGTCTGCGAGGATACGGCCCGGGGACCTGACCTGGCCGGCGCCGCGGTGGTGGTCGCCGGTGGCCGGGGTCTGGGCAGCCGGGAAAATTTCGAGCTCCTCTACGAGCTTGCGGCCCTCCTGGAAAATGCGGCGGTCGGAGCTACCCGGGCTGCCGTCGAGGCCGGCTGGGCCCCGCCCGCCGCCCAGGTCGGCCTGACCGGGGTGACGGTTCGGCCCAGGGTCTACCTAGCCTTTGGGATTTCGGGGGCTTCCCAGCATGTCGCCGGAATGCGGCGGTCACAGACGATTATTGCCGTCAACATCGACCCGGGGGCCCCGGTCTTTAAGATTGCGGACCTGGGCATTGTCGGCGACGCCCGGAAGATTCTGCCCCGGCTTATCGAAGAGTTACGTGTCCGGCGGGCCGGCCGTCAGGAGGCCTGAGCCCGCTGGATACCAGGACTCCGGGCTGGACCTGGTAAGGCCGAGCGCCCTCAACCGGGCCGCCAGGGTGCTGACCACCGGTACCTTGAAAAGATGGGTCGAGCAGCCGCAGTCGCTGCTCCCGAACCCCTGAACCGCCGGGGGCAGGATTCTGGCCAGCTCGGTAGCGAGGGCACATTCGGCCTCCGGGTCGGCGATTTCCCGGATAAAAACGGCTTCGAGCCGTCCGTGCTCGAGGAGCCGGTCGACATGCCAGCGACGGGCCACCGCCTGGCCGGCGGCCAGCCGGCAGTGCCGGACAACCCGCTTGAACCCGCCGGGTCCCTGGGCGGAGCCCACGTAAGCGTAGCGGCCGTTAAACTTTTGGCGACCCAGGGTGCCAACCTCCAGTTCCACCCGGGCATCGATGAGCAGGACATAGATGCCG
>JAUQQI010000037.1:0-9631 GCA_030549955.1 Chloroflexota bacterium | reverse complement strand
AAAAACAGTCCCAACGGGTAGGCCGGGACCACCCGTTCGGGTGGTCCGTTTAGGGCTATTCGGTGTTAGTATACTTTACGAAAAGACAGCGAAGTCAGGAGCAGGCCAGTGACGGCTGAACCATCGTGGGAAGTCCCGGGAAAACTCTTCGCCGAGATTCATCCGCCCCTGGGTGATCAGGAGGCCTTCATCGAATCCGACCTGTGCCTGGAATGCGGGAGTCCCGCCATGCCTGCGCCGTGCGTCCGGGCCTGTCCGACCGGAATCGATATCCCTGGCTTCATCCGGGCGATTCGGGAGGGGCGACCCCAGGACGCTGCCCGGATAATCTTTGAAGCTAATGTCCTGGGAGGAACATGCGCCCGGGTCTGCCCGGTCGAAGTCCTCTGCGAGGGAGCCTGCGTCCTGGCCCGGGAAGGGCGCCGTCCGGTCGCCATCGGCCGCCTTCAGCGGTACGCGACCGACCGGGTTCTCTTCGCCGGAAGCCCGGCGCCGTTCCCGCCTGGTTCGGCCGTCGGCGCGGGCCGGGTTGCGGTCATTGGGGCCGGACCGGCCGGCCTCAGCTGTGCCGCCGAGCTTGCCCGATTGGGCTACCAGGTTACCGTCTTTGAGGAGCGGCCGGTACCGGGCGGGCTTGTCACCTTCGGGGTTGCGCCCTACAAACAGGTCTACGAGCCCCTGCCCCGGGAAGTCGGGGCGATTGCGGCCCTGGGGGTCGAATTCCGGTTCGGGGTCAGGGTCGGCCGGGATGTTACCCTGGAAGAGCTGGACAGCCAGTTTGATGCCATCTTTCTCGGCGTCGGACTGGGACCAGACCTTCCGGCCGGCCTGCCCGGGGAGGATTTGGCGGGGGTCTGGAATTCTCTTGATTTCGTTGAGGCCGTCAAAACCGGCCGGCTTACGGAGCTCCAAGGCCGGGTGGCTGTGATCGGCGGCGGGAATACGGCCATCGACGTGGCCCGGGAGGCGGTGCGCCTCGGGGCTGAGGATGTGGTGGTGGTCTACCGCCGAACCGAGGACTACATGCCGGCTTACCGGCACGAGGTCGCGGCCGCCCGACGGGAGGGGGTACGGTTCGAGTTCCTGACCGCCCCTGTTCGTATCGTCGGGTCGGGGCGGGCCAGTGGGGTTGAGTGCGTGCGGATGCGGCTTGGCCCGCCCGACCCATCGGGCCGCCCAAGGCCCGAACCGGTTCCCGGCTCCGAATTTATCATCGAAGCCGGGACCATCGTCAAGGCCATCGGCCAGGCGCCGCGGGCAGAGTGGCTTTCGGCCCTCGGCCTCGAGCTCAAGAACGGGCTCGTGGCTGTCGACGGGCAGTTCAGAACCAGCCGGGAGAAATATTTCGCCGGCGGCGACTGCATTAACGGCGGGGGCACCGTCGTCGAGGCCGTTCAGCATGGCAAACTCGCGGCCAGAGCGATCCACGCTTACATCCAGTCCCGACGGGGCCTTCCGGTGACGGCCTCGTCGGCGGCCGTCGACGTCAGCCCCGTCGTCGAGCGGGAGGCCGACCTGGTCCGGCATTCGGTTGGCGAACTCCAGCTGATTATTCGGCGCCGGCTCTGCAAGGGGTGCGAGCTCTGCATCAAATCCTGTCCGGAAGGCGTCCTCAAGCTCGATGAGCGGCAGAAGGTCTACGTCGAGGATATCAGCCGGTGCATCTTCTGTGGCATCTGCCAGGTCCGGTGCCCCGACTTTGCCATCTGGGTTGACCGGGGTGAACGGGACCTGGCCCGGGAGCGAGTCCGGCTCGAACACAGGGCGGGAGTACTGACGTGAAAACCCAGCAGCTTATGCAGGGAAATGAGGCGTGCGCCTTTGGGGCCCTCTACGCCGGTTGCAATTTCTATGCCGGTTACCCAATAACCCCGAGCTCCGAGATTATGGAGATAATGGCCCGGGAGTTACCCCGCCGGGGCGGGGTTTTCCTCCAGGCCGAGGATGAAATTGCGTCCATCTCGGCCGTCATTGGGGCGGCCTGGGGCGGGGCCAGGGCGATGACGGCCACCAGCGGGCCGGGGTTTTCGCTGATGCAAGAGGGCATCGGCTATGCCGCCATCACCGAAACCCCCTGCGTCGTCGTCGATTCCCAGCGATGGGGGCCGTCTACGGGCCAGCCGACAAAGGCCGCTCAAGGCGACGTTATGCAGGCCATCTGGGGCACCCACGGCGACCACCCGGTTATCGTCCTGACGGCCGGTCATGTTCGGGATGTCTTCGAAATGACGGTGGCGGCCTTCAACCTTGCCGAGCTCTACCGCGTCCCGGTCGTCCTGCTCCTCGATGAGATTCTCTCCCACATGCGGGAGAATATCTTCGTCCCGGAACCCGGGGAGCTGGAAGTTATTCCCAGGTCCCGGCCGGTTAATGGGGCCAAACCGGTAGCACCCTTCGGCGGGCCCTTTATCCCGCTCGGCTACGGGGTCCGGTTCAGCGTGACGGGCCTTGCCCACGACGATTGGGGCTTTCCGGTGGAGGGTCCGCCGGCGGAACGGCTGCTGCGCCGGATCGTCGAGAAGGTTTGGTCAAAGGCCCGGGAAATTGCCCGCTACGAGGCCCTCTACCTGGACGATGCCCGGGCGGTCGTTGTCTGTTACGGGATTGTGAGCCGGCCAGCCGAAAGCGCCGTCGAGGCCCTCCGGTCGGAGGGGCTTAAGGTTGGGTTGCTAACCCTCAAAACCCTCTGGCCGTTCCCGGATTTCCTGTTTCGGGAGCTGCCCACCACTGTGGAGTATGTTCTGGTGCCCGAGCTTAACCTGGGCCAGCTTGTCCGGGAGGTGGAGCGGGCCGTCGGGGGTCGGGCCCGGGTTGAACACCTGGGTCGGGTCGACGGCTACCTGCTTACGCCTGAACAGATCGCCGGCCGGGTTGTCGAGAACCTGGGGCGGAGGGTTTGAGCCATGCTTATTCACACGGCCGCTGAATACGACCGGTACCTGCGAACCCAGAAACTGCCAACGGTCTGGTGTCCGGGCTGTGGGAACGGGATCATCCTCAAGGCCTTTATCCGGGCCGTGGCCGCCCTGAACCTTTCGCAAGATGAGGTGGTCGTGGTGGGCGGAATCGGTTGCTCCGGACGGACGCCCTTCTTTCTCGACTTCAACTCCGTCCACACCACCCATGGCCGGGCCCTGGCCTTTGCTACCGGCATCAAACTTGTCCGTCCCGAGCTTACCGTGGCCGTGGTAATGGGTGACGGCGACTCGGTAGCCATCGGCGGCAACCACTTTATCCACGCCTGCCGCCGAAACATCGACCTCACCGCCATTATTTTCAACAATATGATTTACGGTCAGACCGGCGGTCAACTCGCCCCGACAACCCTGCCGGGCCGGCGAACCACGACATCAATGTGGGGTAATATCGAGCCGCCCTTCGACATTGTCAGGCTCGCCCTGGGGGCCGGGGCTGGCTTCGTCGCCCGGGGCACCGTCTTCGACTTCGAGCAACTTTCGGAAATCCTCGGGCAGGCCCTGGCCTTTAAGGGCTTCGCGGTCGTGGAGGTGTTGACGACCTGCCCGACTTATTTCGGCCGGTACAACAGCAACGACGACCCCTACGACATGCTCCACGGGCTCAAGGACCGGACCGACCCCAACGAGGCCACCATGGCTGAGAAGCTGCCCGTCGGCATCTTCCGTAACGAGCCGCGGCCGGAATACACCGAACTTTACCGGCAGCTTGTCGAGAAACTGGGCGGAGGTGGCCAGCGATGACCTTTGTCGCCCGGGACCCCGTGCAGGTCCGGCTCACCGGCACCGGCGGCCAGGGGGTGATCACGGCCGGGATCATCCTGGCCGAGGCCGCCCTCATGGACGGCCGCAACGTGGTGCAGACCCAGAGTTACGGACCGGAGGCCCGGCTCGGGGCCAGCAAGTCCGAGGTCATCATCTCGAGCCGGAAAATCGCCTACCCGCAAGTAACGGTGCCGGACGTTCTGCTCTGCCTCTCCGAGGATGCGTTTAATAAATACTTTCGGGATCGGCATGACGATACCTTCGTCCTGCTTGACTCAAACGTGACCGATGAGCCGGTCGAGGACGGCCGGCGCGTTTTCAAACTGCCCATCGTCGCGACCGCCCTTCAGGTCGGTCATAAGGTCGTCGTCAACGTCGTTGCCCTGGCCGCCCTGAACGCCCTCACGGGGCTCGTCTCCCAGGCAAGCCTGAAGGAGGCCGTGCTGAGAAGGGTCCCGGCAAGATTCCGAGAGCTTAATGAGGCGGCCTTTGCCGCCGGAGAAGAGCTCGCAACTATGGTCGGGGAGGCGATACCATGAGGGCGTTCTTACCGGCCGGCGACGCCGAACTCAGACCCAGCGCAAGGAGGGTGGACCAGCAGTGACCGAGCAGGTAGACATTTTAACGAACCTGTTTGTGTTTGTGTTGGCGTCGTTCTTAGGTCTGGAGCTTATCCGGCACGTATCCAGGCTTTTGCACACCCCGCTTATGTCCCTTACGAACGCGATTTCGGCCATTGCCATTGTTGGCTCGCTTTTGCTTACGGGCCAGCGTCACGACGATTTAAGTGTGGCTCTGGGGGCGGTGGCGGTGGCGGCATCGATGACGAACATTGTTGGTGGGTTCTTGATTACCGAGCGGATTTTGCGGATGTTCAGGGGGCGTGAGCGGCGATGACCATCGAGCAGCTTACCCAGGCCATTTACGTCGTATCGGCGGCCCTCTTTATCCTGGCCTTGAAATTTATGAGTGAGGTTCGGACGGCCCGGTGGGGGAACTGGGCCGGGGTTTTGGGGATGGTTTTAGCCGTTGGGGGGACGCTGCTTCGGCCCGAGATTATCGACTACCGCTGGATTGCGGCGGCGCTGGTTATCGGCTCGATCATTGGGGCGCCGATGGGTCTGCTGATGCCGATGACGGCGGTCCCGCAGCGGACGGCCCTTTCCCATGCCTTCGGGGCATTGGCGGCGGGTCTGGTAGGGACGGCTGAGTTCTACCTGCGGGGCGGCGCTTTAGATGCCTTCTCGATGGGTGTCCTTTGTCTTGAGGTTCTGCTGGGGTATCTGACATTTACCGGGAGTTTGCTGGCCTTTGCCAAGCTTCAGGAGCTGATTCCGACCCGGCCGATCGTGTATCCCGGGCGCAACTACATAAGCCTGTCGGTGCTGGGTATTGCCGTTCTCAGTGGCCTCTATCTGGTGGTGAACCGTGGTCCGGCCGAGGTTTTCGGGTTGCTGGTCGGTGCGGCCCTCTTGTTTGGGGTTTTGCTGATTTTGCCGATTGGTGGGGCCGACATGCCGACAGTGATAGCGATTTTAAACTCCTATGCCGGGCTTTCGTCGGCCTTTATGGGCTTTTTGCTGGACAACCGGCTTTTGATTGTGGCTGGGGCCCTGGATGGTTCTTCGGGGCTGATCTTGTCGATACTGATGTGCAAGGCGATGAACCGCTCCTTTACGAACGTGCTTTTTGGGGCCTTTGGACAGGTCAGGGTGAGTGAGGCTGAGAAGGGCCGGACGGTTCAGGCCTACACGCCCCAGGATGCGGCGGCGGTTTTGGAGATGGCCCGGTCGGTGGTAATTGTTACGGGCTATGGGATGGCGGCGGCCCAGGCCCAGCATGCGGTCAAGGAGCTTGGGGATTTACTGATGGGTCGCGGGGTGGATGTAAAGTATGCGATTCACCCGGTGGCTGGTCGGATGCCCGGCCACATGAACGTGCTTTTGGCCGAGGCTGGGGTTCCGTACGACTTGCTTTATGAGATGGACCAGATAAACCCCCTTTTCCCCGAGACCGATGTGGCGCTGGTGGTCGGTGCCAATGACATAACGAATCCGGCGGCCCGGACGAAGCCCGACTCGCCGATATATGGGATGCCGATCCTGGATGTGGACAAGGCGAAGACGGTCATCTTCATCAAGCGAGGGCTGGGTCCCGGTTTTGCCGGGATAGACAATGAGCTTTTCTACCTGCCCCAGACGATGATGGTCTTCGGGGATGCCAAGAAGGTAGTGACCGAGATTATTGCGGCCCTTAAAGGCTGAGGAGGCTGAGATGATAGTTGGAGCGGTTCGTGAAAGCTTTCCTGGGGAGCGGCGGGTAGCCTTAACGCCCGGGGTGATTCGGCTTTTAAAGCGGATAGCGTCGGAGGTTTTGGTGGAGGCTGGGGCTGGGGTCCTGGCCGGGTTTGAGGACAGGGCCTATATTGAGCAGGGTGCCGAACTGGTCTCCCGGGAGGAGGTTTTCAGGCGGGCGGATATTATCGTCCAGGTGCGGGGTTATGGGGCCAATCCCGGGGCCGGGCGTGAGGATCTGAAGTATCTGAGGACCGGGCAGGTATTAATTGGGCTTTTGGAGCCGATTGCCAATCCCGAGGCAGCCTTAGAGCTGGCCGGGACCGGGGTGACGGCCTTTGGTATGGAGCTATTGCCCCGGATAAGCCGTGCGCAGGCGATGGATGTGCTTTCGTCGCAGGCGACGGTGGTGGGCTACAAGGCGGCGCTTCTGGCGGCGGAGGCTTTGCCGAAGCTGTTTCCGATGCTGATAACGGCGGCCGGGACGGTCACGCCGGCGAAGGTCTTTGTGATTGGGGTAGGTGTAGCGGGCCTGCAGGCGATCGCGACGGCCCGCCGGCTTGGGGCGGTGGTTACGGCCTATGATGTGCGGCCTGCGGCGAAGGCGGAGGCCGAAAGTGTTGGGGCCCGGTTTATTGAGCTTGGGCTGGAAAGTGCCGAGGTAGAGGCTGGAGGTGGGTATGCCCGGCCGATGGGGGAGGAGTTTTACCGGCGCCAGCGGGAGCTTTTGGGGCGGGTGGTAGCCGAGCACGATGTGGTGATAACGGCGGCGCAGGTTTTGGGGCGGCGTGCGCCGGTGCTGGTGACGGCGGAGATGGTGGGCAGGATGCGGCCCGGTTCGGTGCTGGTGGACCTGGCGGCTGAACGTGGGGGGAACTGTGAGTTGACGGTGCCGGGTGAGACGGTAGAGATTGGAGGGGTAAAGGTGATAGGGCCGGTGAACCTGGCGTCGACGGTAGCGTATGATGCCAGCCAGAGGTATGCCCGCAACATCACGAACTTTATTCTGCACGTTTTTGGCCGGCGTGAGGGTCCGGATTTTTCGGATGAGATAACCCGGGAGACGCTGCTCACCTACCGGGGTGAGGTCGTTAACCCCAAAGTCCGTGAACTCCTCGGCCTGCCACCGGCTGTGCCCGAAGGGGTGGGCTAACCGGTCATTCTGACCCGGCCAGTAAACGGTCCGGCGGCTTTCGAAAGCCGCCGGACCGTTTACTGTACCAGGTACAGGGTCGGGTAAATAAAGACCCAGGCGACGTCAACGAAGTGCCAGTATTTGACGGCCCCTTCAACCGGCCAGAAGTTTCCGCCGGTAAAGCGCCCGTCCCGGCCCAGGAACAGGATAAACGTCAAGGCAACGATCCCCGTGAGGACATGGAAGCCGTGAAGGCCCGTCGTCGTCAGGAAGATTGTGCCGTAGGCCGTGCTCGGCGGGAAGTAATGAAAGGCCTCATACCACTCGATTACAACCCCGACCATGAAAAGCAGGCCGAGGCCGACCGTGGCCACCAGGTTGCGGATGAGGCCCGGCAGCTGGCCGTGGACCGCCGCCCGCTCGGCCCGATAGGCGGTCAGACTGCTGGTCAACAGGACCAGGGTGATGCCCAGCCCGAGCAGCTGGTTAAGCTCCGGCGGCCGTTCGACCCCCTGCAGGTAGTAGCGGCTTGAGAGGGCCGCCCCGAAAAGAAAGCTCTCCGAAAGGATAAAAAGCCACAGACCCGTTCGGTTAACGGACAGGCGCGCTTCGGCCGTGTGCTCAACAACCTGCGGGTGTGCCATCCTACTCGCCCCCCCAGAGCTGGGCAATGTGCATGAAGTAATAGAGGATGAGCCAGGCGTCGGCCAGGTTCATGGCCACCAGCAGAACCCGGAACAGGCCGACGGGCATGTCGACGAAAAGCAATCCGAACTCCAGGACGGTCAGGGTAATGAGGGCCGCGAAAACCCACCAGCCCCGAACCCAGTCTTTGGCAAGCCCCCCGGATTCCCTCATAAACGCTCCTCCTAACGGGTCTGGTTTTCCCGGTCCGAACCCCCGGCCAGGCCCACGAGGGCATGGACGGCGCCGGGCATCCCGTAGTTGTAGGGCGAATCAAGCACTTTCGGGGGATAGGGGAAGTTCCCCTGGGGCGGCGGCGACGGGGTCAGCCACTCCAGGGTCGTTGCCCCCCAGGGATTGGCCGCCGCAACCGGCCCCTTCACCCACGAATACACCATGTTGATAACGAACACCACGAAACTTGCGGCCAGGAAGAATGCCGCGATGCTGACCAGCAGGTTCACACCGGCCAGGGTCGGATGATAGTCGGCTACCCGCCGGGTCATTCCCCACATACCGGCCCAGAACATCGGCAAAAAGGTCAGGTTGAACCCGAGGAGGGCCCACCAGAAGTGGAGCTTGCCCAGCCGCTCATTAAACATCCGGCCGGTGATTTTCGGGAACCAGTAGTACGCAGCCGCCAGGAAGGCGAATATCTCCCCGCCCATGATGGTGTAGTGGAAGTGGGCCACGACAAAGTAGGTGTCCTGGAACTGAATGTCCGTGGGCACGTCGGCCAGAAAGATGCCCGTGATCCCGCCGATGAGGAAGTTAAACAGAAAGCCCAGGGCAAAGAGCATTGGGGTATTGAGCAGAATCCGCCCTTCCCAGAGGGTGCCGAGGGCCGCCAGAAAAACCATCCCCGTCGGGATAGAGATGAGCTCAGTTGTGACCATAAAGGGCACATGCAGCCGGTCATCCATCCCGCTGGTGAACAGGTGGTGGGCCCAGACGATGAAGCTCAGAAAAACTATCGTGAGAAATGCCCCGACAACCCACCGGTAAGCAAACAGCGGTTTTCGGGCCAGATGGGCAATGACTTCCAGGACGATGCCGAAGGCCGGAACAATCATTATATATACGGCCGGGTGGGAGTAGAACCAGAAAAGGTGCTGGTAAAGCAGGGGCTTGCCGCCCGCGGCCGGGTTGTAAAACGAGGTCCCGGCGACCCGGTCCAGGATGTCGGTCAGCAGGGCGAAGGCGACGAACTGGGTGGCTGTCAGGCTGATCAGGGAGGCTGCAAAGACCGACCAGATGAAGACCGGCAGGCGGGACCAGGTCAGACCAGGCGCCCGCAGGCCGATGATGGTTGCCAGAAAATTGAGGCCGCCCAAAATTGACGAGAATCCGAAGGTCAAAAACGCCAGCAGGAAAAGCAGCTCGCCCCGCTGATTCACCACGGCCAGGGGCGGGTAGGCCGTCCACCCGGTCTCGAATCCACCGGCCAGCAGGCTTGCCAGCAAAAGCAGTGCCACCGGCGGGATGAGCCAGTAGCTGAGGGCATTAAGCCTGGGAAAGGCGACGTCCTCAGCTCCAACCATGAGGGGCACCAGGAAGTTGGCAAAGCCGCCCAGAATAATGGCCACGGCTACGGCGATCATAAATATGCCGTGCAGGCTCATGACGGTGTTGTAGCCGGCAAGCCCCAGCACCCCGACCCCCGGACTCATCAGCTCCAGGCGCATCAGCATGGCCAGCAGGCCGCCGGCCAGCATGACCGCCGTAAAAGTAACGAGATACTGCACGCCGATAACCTTGTGGTCGGTGCAGAACCGGAA
>JAUQQI010000155.1 GCA_030549955.1 Chloroflexota bacterium | reverse complement strand
CAGGTGGCCATCATTGCCAAGGACCAGTGGAAGCAGGTCGGGGTTGATGTGGATATCCAGTTCCAGGAATGGAACGCCTTCCTGGAACGCCTCCGGCAGGGCAATTTCGACATGGTTATCTCCGGCTATTCGCTCGGGGTCGACCCGAACCCGCGGGCGTTCTGGCATTCCGCCGAACTGGCCCCCCGGGGATTCAACCGGATCCGCTACCGGAATCCCGAGGTCGACCGGCTCATCGAAGAGGCCGTGAAGGTCCCCGGCTGCGACATGGAGAAGCGCAAACGGCTTTACTGGCGCTTCCAGGAGGTTCTTGCCGACGACCAGCCGTTTAACTTTCTCTACAGCCTGAAGGCCCTGGTCGCTATTAAGCGCTCCATCGTCGGGCCGAACCCGACAACCTTTGGCGGCGTCTTCCATAATCTACACGACTGGTATATTGTCAGATGACCAGATTTCTGCTCAGGCGGCTGCTTCAGGCGATTCCGACCCTGGTGGGGATCAGCGTCCTGATTTTTGCGGTTATCAGGCTTGCTCCCGGCGACCCGGTAAACCTCTTTTTCGACCCAACGATCAAGGGCGAGGACCTGGAGCGGGTGCGGCGCCAGCTCGGTCTCGACCGCCCCCTTTATATCCAGTACATTGACTGGGTAACAAACCTGGCCCGGGGCGATTTTGGTCGGTCGTTCGTTACCCACGAGCCCGTTCTTAAACGGATCGCCGAGCGGCTCCCCAATACGGTCCAACTAAGCCTGGCGGCCCTCGTTATCGCCCTGCTGGTGGGTCCAACCCTTGGAATCCTGGCCGCAACCCATCGGGGGGGCCTTATCGACCAGCTCGTCCGGGTCCTGGCGGTGGTAGTAGATGCCGTGCCCAACTTCTGGCTCGGGCTGATGTTGATCCTGGTTCTGGCCGTCCAGTTCCGTCTCTTCCCGTCCGGGGGCATGTACACCCTGCGGGGAGCATTTATGCCGCCCCTGCTTGACCGGCTCTGGCACCTGGCCCTGCCCGCCCTGGTCCTGGCTGCCGGGCCCGTTGCCCTCTATTCCCGGCTGATGCGGACAGAGATGCTGGAGGTGCTATCCCAGGACTATATCCGGACGGCCCGCTCAAAGGGACTTACCGAGCGGGCCGTCCTTTACGGCCACGCCCTGCGCAATGCCCTCCTGCCGATCATTACCGTCCTGGGCGGAACGCTGCCATTTCTCTTTGGCGGGGCAGTTGTAACCGAGACGGTCTTCTCGTGGCCGGGCATGGGCCGACTCTTCGTTGATGCGGCCTATTCCCGGGATTACCCGATGGTCCTGGGTATCTCCATCATTGCGTCGGTGCTGGTGGTGCTCGGGCAACTGCTTTCTGACATTCTCTACGGGATCGTTGACCCGCGGATCCGCTACTCGTGAGGGAGATTAAGGGATGACAGCCGAACCGATGCCCCAGGCCGGGGTTGAAATCCGGGAGCTGCGGCCTTCGGCCGGCCTGAGCCTCACCCAGCTTGCAGTCCGGCGTCTTCGGCAAGACCGGCTCACCCTCGCGGCGATGGCTGTCCTGGTGACCCTTGGCCTTCTGGCCATCCTGGCACCCGTGATTTCCGAGCACGTGATCCGCCAGAACCCGGAGCGAATTGACCTCCTGAGGACATTCTCGCCCCCCAATGCCGAGAACCTGCTCGGCACCGACGAGAACGGCCGGGACCAACTTGCCCGCCTTCTTTACGGGGCGAGGGTCTCGATGTCCATCGGCTTCGCGGCCGCCCTGATCAATATGACCCTCGGCGTCGTCATCGGGGCGGTCGCAGCCTACTATGGGCGGCACATTGACGACATCATCACCTGGTTTATCAACACGGTCCGGTCGATTCCGGGCCTCTTCCTGCTCATAATGATCGGAGCCCTCTTCCGGCCCAGCGTCGAAATCCTCATTATCGTCCTCGGCCTCCTTTCCTGGCCGGGCGTCGCCCGGCTCGTCCGGGGCCAGGTGCTGAGCGTCAAGGAGCGGGAGTTCGTGCTCGCAGCCCGGACCATCGGGGCCGGGGACCTGCGGATCATTTTCGCCCATATCCTGCCGAACGTTGTCCCGCTGGTCATAACCTTCGCCGGGATCGACATCGGTAGCATTATCCTGGTCGAGTCGACCATCAGCTACCTCGGGCTGGGTGTTCAGCCGCCAACCCCGAGCTGGGGCAACATGCTTAGCGGCTCGACCCGCTATTTCACCCAGGCCCCATGGCTCATCATCGCCCCCGGTGCCCTGATCTGGGTTACCGTCCTCTGCCTCTACCTGATTGCCGACGGCCTGCGGGACGCCCTCGACCCGCGGCTGAAGACCTGATGGCCTGTCCCCACCTGCTCCCGTCAATGGCGTAGAATCTGTCCAGAGGGAAGGTCAACCGTGCACCGGGTAATCATCCTCGGGGGCGGCTTCGGCGGGGTGGCCGCGGCCCTCAACCTGCGGGCCAGACTGGCTGCGGCCGACGAGGTGATCCTGGTCGACCGCCGAACCCACTTCATGATGGGCTTCCGCAAGTCCTGGGTCATCACCGGCCGTTCCCCGGCCGATGAGGGCCGGCGGCCCCTTGCGGCCCTGGAACAGCGGGGCATCCGGGTCCTGAACGGGACGGTTACGGCTATCGACCCGGCGGCCCGGGCGGTCGAGGTCGACGGGCGTCGGCTCGAGGCCGACGCCCTGGTCATTGCCCTGGGCGCCGAACTTGCCCCGGACCAGATTCCCGGCTTTGCCGAGCACGCCCTGAACTTCTATGCTCCCGAGGAGCTGCCCCGAATTGCAGACGCCGTAAAAAATTTCCGGGGCGGCCGGGTCCTCATCGGCATTTTCGGCCTGCCGTACAAATGCCCGCCGGCCCCCTTCGAGCTGGCTCTCCTCCTGGACGAGTTTTTCAGAGACCGGGGCGTGCCGGTCACCATCGAGGTCTTCGGTCCCCAGCCGATGGCGATCCCCGTTCTGGGCCCGGCCGGATGCGCCGCGATCGAAGGCCGCCTTGCCGCCCGGGGCATTACGTTTTTGCCGAACCACCGGGCCACCCGGATTGAGGCCGGCGAAGTCGTCTTTGGCCGAGGACGTCGGACCTTCGACCTCCTCATCGGGGTTCCACCCCACCGGGTGCCGGCCGTTGTCAGCCGGAGCGGCCTCGCCACTAACGGGTGGGTCACGGTTAACCCGGAAACCCTCGAAACCGGCTTTCCCGACGTCTACGCCATCGGCGACGTGACCGAGGTTCTGATGGCCGACGGCCGGCCGCTACCAAAGGCCGGGGTATTCGCCGAGGCCGGGGGAGAAGTCGCGGCTGCCCGGATTGCGGCCCGGTTTGCCGGCCGTCAGCCCGAGGAGACGTTCGCCGGCAACGGCCACTGCTACCTGGAAGTCGGCGGGGGCGAGGCGATGGTGGTGCGGGGCGGCTTTCTGGCAAAGCCGGCCCCAGCCATTGAGGTCCTGGGCCCGTCGCCCGGCTACCTGCGGGAGAAATACGAGTTCGAGCGTCGGCGGCTCGAGACCTGGTTCGGGGACTGAAGTGCGGCTTGTCGTCGGAAGTCGCGAGAGCAGGCTCGCCAGGCTCCAGGCCGAGCGGGTCATGGGGCGGCTTAAGGCACTGGACCCAAAGCTGGAGCTGGAATGGCGGGGCCTCAGTACCACCGGCGACCGGTATAAAGAGACTCCTTTTGCAGCCCTGGGGGAGCGGGGCATCTTCGTTAAGGAGCTTCAGCGAGCCTTACTCGCCGGGGAGGTCGATGTGGCCGTCCACAGCCTTAAGGACCTGCCCTCAACCCTACCGGCTGGTCTGGTGCTGGCGGCGGTACCCGAGCGGGAAGACCCCCGGGATGTGCTGGTTTCCCGCCGCGGCCTGCGTCTGAGGGATTTGCCAGCCGGGGCCCGGTTAGGAACGAGCAGCGCCCGGCGGGCGGCTTTCCTGAAGGCACTTCGGCCCGACTTTGACGTTATTCCCCTGCGGGGGAACGTTGATACCCGGCTCCGAAAGGCCCTCACCGAAGATTACGACGGTATTATTCTGGCCGCGGCCGGGCTCGGCCGGCTCGGCCTCGCCGGACAGGTCACCGAGTACATTCCGCCCGCGATTATGCCCCCGGCACCGGGCCAGGGCGCCCTGGCCGTCGAGGCCCGGGCAGATGCGGCCGCGGTCCTCGACCTGCTCCGCCGTATTGACGACCCGGCGGCCCGGGCCGCTACCGCGGCGGAGCGGGCCTTTATGCGTGTCCTCGGTGGTGGGTGCACGGCGGCTGTCGGCGCCTACGGCCGGATTGCCGACGGCCGTCTCAGCCTCCTTGGGGCCGTCGCCGCCCCCGACGGGAGGCGGGTCTTCCGGGATGAGGTTTCGGGCGACCTGTCCGCCGCCGAGGAGCTTGGAGAAGACCTGGCCCACCGGTTGCTGGCGGCGGGGGCCGAGCAGGTTCTGGCGGAGGCCCGACCTTGACCGCCGACCGACCCCTGGCCGGAAAGCGCATTGTCATAACCCGCAGCCGGGAGCAGGCCCCGGAACTTGCCCGCCGGCTCGAAGCCCTCGGGGCCGTCGTTTACTCAGTTCCCACCATCCGGTTCGCCCCGCCGGAAGATACCAGGCCCCTGGACCGGGCCATCGCCGGCCTTAACCGCTTCGACTGGGTGGTTTTCACGAGCCCGAACGGGGTTCGGTTTTTCTGGGAGCGCCTTACGGCCCTCGGCTTTGGGCCGGAGAAGCTCAGCCGCCCGAAGGTTGCGGCCGTTGGCCCCGGGACGGCCGCCGAGCTGGTCCGGCGGGGGCGGCCGCCCGACGCGATGCCCCCAGAGGCCCTGACCCTCCGGGTCCCAGAAGCCCTGGGCGACCTCCAGGGCCGGCGGATTCTCCTGCCCCGGACCGACATCGCCGGTCCCGAGCTCGCCGAAGCCCTCCGGTCAGCCGGGGCCGAAGTTGTTGAGGTTATTGCTTACCGGACGCTGACCGACGTGGCCGAAAAGGACCGACTGGCCGGCCTCCTCAGGGGCCAGCAGGTCGACGCGATAACCCTGACGTCGGCATCAACGGCCCGGGGGCTGGCAGCGATGGTCGGCCCAACCCGCGACCTCCTTGAGGGGGTTAAGATTGTCTGCATTGGGCCGGTGACGGCCCGGACCGCCGCTGAAGCCGGCCTGAACGTCGACGTGGTAGCCGGTGAACACACCCTGGATGGCCTCGTTCGGGCGGTGCTGGACGCCTTCCGGGCCGTTGTGACATGAACCGGCAAATTTCACCCCTGGAGGACGACCTGATGGACACCCGCCAGGCGCGGCTGGCGCAAGGCCGGGCCAAACGGCAGGAGCTGTGGGGTCCGCAGCCGCCGCTGGACCCGAGCTACGAGCTCCAGGAGCTGATGACAGAGGTACTGTTTGGCGAAGTCTGGAGCCGCCCCGGGCTGGATGCCCGGAGTCGGGAGATTGCCACCCTGGCGGCGCTGACCGTCCTGGGGTGGGAGGCTCAGCTTCGCAGCCAGATCGAGGCCGCCCTTAATATCGGTCTGACCCGACAGGAGAATGCAAATGAGCTTTTACGGCGGCCTTCCGGCGGCCCTGAACGGGTTGAGGGTCGCCCGGGAAGTGTTCACCAAAAGGGGCCTCTAAACGGAGAGGCCTTCGTAGAAACGGGCGACCTCGTCCCGGTCGAAACGGGGCCACGGTTCTACCTGCCCGCCGACAATCAGCCGGCGGCCGGCTTCGACCGGCAGAATGCGCCCGATGGCAAAGGCCGGAATACCGGCTGCTTCCAGAGCCCGTAATAACCTCCCGGCGTCCCCCTCCGACACGGTTATGACCAGACAGCCCGAAGCGAGCAGGCCCAGGGGATCCAGACCCAGGGCGTCACAAATTGCCCGGCATTCAGGCAAGACCGGGACCTTCTCGGCCTCCACCTCAAATCCAACTCCGGAAGCCAGGGCGACCTCGATAAGTCCGGTGGCAAGCCCGCCTTCCGTCGGGTCATGGAATGAAGTCACCGGAACCGCTTCCCGGGCGATAACCGCTTCCCGGACGACGCTGATGCCGGGGTCAAACAGAAAGTTCCGGGCCCGCTCAATAACGGCCTTGGGGACGCCCCGCCGGCATAGAATGTCAGCAGCCTCCCGGGCCAGCACCGCCGTCCCCTCAATGGCGATCCCTTTGGTGATGACAATCGCATCACCCGGCCGTGCCCCGGCCGACGTGACAAGGCCGTCCGGACTTACCTCGCCGAGCATACAGCCGACAACAATCGGCCGGTCGAGGCCATAGGTTATCTCGGTGTGGCCGCCGACCAGAGTCACGCCGATTTTTGCACAGGCCCCGGTAAGCTGGTTAAAGACGGCCTCCACCGCCGCGGGTTCAATGCCTTCGGGGAGCAGGACCGTGGCCAGGAACCAGCGAGGCCTGGCACCCATGCAGACGATATCATTCGCGTTTATGTTAACAGCATACCAGCCGATGAGGTCCGTTGCAAAGGTTATCGGGTCGGTCTTAGCGACCAGATACGTATTCCCAAAGTCGATGACGGCGGCGTCTTCCCCAACCCTGGGACCGACGACCACCCGGGGGTCCGTCTTCGGCAGGCGGCTGAGGAGGGCGCCCAGGAATTCCGCCGGCAGTTTCCCGACCGGAAAGCCCGAGGCGTTCATCGGCGGGCTATTCGAGGAAGTCCTTGAGGTGCTGGCTTAAGGACGGGTGCCGCAGCTTTCGGAGGGCTCGGGCCTCGATCTGCCGAACCCGCTCCCGGGTCAGGTTTAGCTCCCGGCCGACTTCTTCGAGGGTCTTCGGCACACCGTCGTCGAGGCCGTACCGGCGGATGACCACCTGCCGCTCCCTGGGTGTCAGGTGGGAGAGGAGCGCATCCACCTGCTCCCTCAGAAAACGTCTGGTCGCCTGTTCGGCCAACGGAAGGCTCGTCCGGTCCTCAACAAAATCGGCCACCCGCATATCGTCGTCTTCACCGACTGGCAGGTCCAGGGAGATGGCATCGTAGCCAAAGGTTTGGGCCTCATCGATGCGACCCGCCGAGACGCCCAAAACGGCCCCCAGCTCGGCGCTCGTCGGTTCCCGGCCATGTTTCTGGACGAACTCCCGGTAGGCCCGGCCCAGCCGGCCAACAAAGTCGACGATGTGCACCGGCAGCCGAATCAGCCTTGCCTGCTCGGCGATGGCACGGATAATCGCCTGCCTGATCCACCAGGTTGCGTAGGTGCTGAACTTATGGCCCCGTCGGTACTCAAACTTCTGGACCGCCCGTAGCAGGCCGCAATTACCCTCCTGGATCAGGTCAAGGAGGGGCAGCCCGCGGCCGACATATTTCTTGGCGATGCTTACGACGAGCCGCAGGTTCGATTCAATGAGCCGGCGCTCGGCCTGCTCCCCGGCGTGGAGTCGTTCCCGGAAGATCCGGGTCAGGTCGGGGCCGCGCCCTTTGAAATACGGCCAGACGACCGTTGGAGGCGGAAGCCAGCGGCCGGCCCAGCCCGATTCCCGGACAAAATCGGTCAGGATTGGCTCCAGAAGCCGGCTATCGATGCTCAGCTCGATGAGGCCCTCGGCAACGACCTCGGCGTCAAGGCCGAGGCTCGACCCGATGAAACTGACCAGCTCCGGCCCAGGCGTCCCGTCGACCAGAGCCCGGACCTCCGGGGCATAGAGCCGCTCCAGGACGGCGGACGGCTCCAGCCGACCCACCCAGGCCCAGAGGGCCGAAACCACCGGCTCAGCGTCGAGAAGGCTGTTGTAAATAGCCATCGCCAGCCGGGGACCTTCGACGGTCCCAGGCAATCCGGTACACCGGCTCAGGGCTGCAAGGCGGCGGGCATCCTCCATCGCCAGGAAGAGTTGCCGCTCTTCGTCGGGACTCAGCAGGGGTATCCGGCTCAGGTCCCGGAGGTAAATTCGGACCGCGTCCGGGGCCTCGGCCGGCGCGCCTTCAGGCTCCAGCTCCTCGAACAGCACCGGTTCATCGTCGCGCGAAACGGCCTCAACCATCGCCCACTACCCCGTTGTTTTCAAGCCCAAAATCCGCTGCCGCTCCCGGGCCAGCTCCTCGCCCGCCTGGAGGAGCCGCATCGCCCCTTCGATATCCCCGGCCGCCTCGGCCTCGGCAATGGCCAGGTCCCGGAGCTCCAGGGCCCGGCGAAGCCTCGCCGCCTCCAGCAGGCGAAGGCGATCCCGGAACGACTCGATGGCCCGCTCCGGCTCGTCCCCGTGAAGGGGCCGGTCCGCCAGCTCCCGGTAGTAATCGGCAAGCTCGGGCGGGAGAGCGGCCACCCAGCTCCCATCTTCGGCCTGGCGCCAGGCGATGAAAAGGATGCGGGTCTTTTCCCGCCCGAAGTGGTCGGGGGAGAGGTCGTCGGCGAGGGCTTTGAGCTCCGGATGCCTGAAGAGAAGGGCAAGAAGCTCTTCTTCTTTCTGCCTGTCCGGGTCGAGGTCGACGCCGGCGGCTTCGACCGGTTGGTCCGGGCCGCGCCGGGGCCGCTCTCCGGTCACCAGCGGGCGCAGGTCTGCTTCGGCCACCCTGAGGCTGCGGGCCAGCTTCTGAACGTAATGGCCCCGGACAACCGGGTCGGGGACGGCCTGGAGGAGGGGCGCGACCTCCCGGGCAGCCGCTGACTTGCCTTCGGCCAAGCTAAGGTCAAAGCGCTGAGGGAGCAGCTCGATAAGGAAGTCAAGGACCGGCCGGGCGTCGGCGACGGCCCGGCGGAAGAGCTCCGGGTCCTGCCGGATAGCCTCGTCAGGGTCCTTGCCTGCCGGGACCAGCGCAACCCGAACGTTAAGCCCCGGCCCGTCCCGGAAGGAAAGGCGCGCCCGGCGGCCGCCCTCAAACACGGGCACCGTCCGGTCCGCAAGGTCCCGCCAGAGGAGGTCCAGGGCCCGGCGGGTCGCGGCCTGGCCCGCCGGGTCGGCGTCCAGGCAAAGGATAACTGTCTCGCAGAAATTTTTTAAGAGTCGGGCCTGGGCCGGGGTGATGGCCGTACCGAGGGTTCCGACGACGTTTTTAAAACCAAACTGGTGGGCGGTTATTACATCAAAATAGCCCTCGACTACTACCGCCGCCCCGGCTTCCCGGATGCCTGCCCGGGCCAGGTCGAGGCCGTAAAGCACTTCGCCCTTCTTGAAGACGGGCGTATCAGGGGTATTAAGATACTTCGGGTCGCCCTCCTTCAGGACCCGCCCGCCAAATCCGACGACCCGCCCACCGGCGTCCCGTATCGGAAAGATTACCCGGTCCCGCAACCGGTCAACGACGCCGCCCTCCCGCCGGACGACCAACCCAGCCGTGACAAGGAGGTCAACGTCGAAGCCAGCTGCCGTCAGCCGGTCCAGCAACGCCGTGCCGTCGGCCGGGGCGTAGCCAAGTCCGAAGGCCTGAACCGTCGGCAGGTCCAATCCCCGGCCGGCCAGGTAAGCCCGGGCCGGCCGGTGCTGCCGGAGCATCGCTTGGTAAAACTCGGCCGCCAGCTGGTTTGCGGCGAGGATCCGGTCGGCCTGACCGGGTGCTTCCGGCCGGGCCGGCTGCAGTTCGACCCCGGCCTCCCGGGCCAGCAGGGCCAGGGCCTCAGCGAAGGAGAGACCCCGACGGTTCATGACGAAGTCGATGCCGCTGCCGTGGGCGCCGCACCCGAAGCAGTGATAGGTCCACTGGTCCGGGTAGACGAAGAATGAGGGGTTCCGGTCAGGGTGGAACGGGCAGACGCCTTTGTAGAGTCGGCCGGCCCGCCGGAGCTCGACCTCCCGGCCGATCAGGTCTGCGATGTCTATTCGGCTTTTAATTTCGTCCAGGACGCCCATGGCTTACGGGGCCCATCGGTGGTGCTCGACCGGGACCGACATAACCGCCCAGAGTTTAGGTATGAACAGCTCCTCGTATAGATAGAGGGCATAGCGGTCGGTCATGCCGGCGATATAGTCGACAACCACCCGCTCGACCGGGTCTTCGTGGACGAAGAACTTCTCCGGGATAAGCTCCGGGTGCTTGCAGAAGTGCTCATAAAGGCGACGGATGACGTCCTTGGCCTTGACGAACTCGGCCTTCGCGACCGGGTTTGTATAAACCCTTTCGAACATGAATGCCCGCATGGTGTTGAGGGCCTCAAGCACAGCCGGGTCCATCCCGATGGGGGGCGGCGGTATCCGGGTCGCCTCCTCCGGCGTCAGGCCCTCGCCGCTCGCGGCCCACGAGTACTCGATGACGGCGCAGACCATGGTATTTATCCGCTCGCCGTGGCTTCGGCCCAGGACCCGGACCGCGTCCTGAGGCAGGTCCTGCGGGGCGATGATTCCGGCCCGGATTGCGTCCTCAATGTCGTGGCTTATATACGCAATGGAGTCAGCCAGCTTGACGACCTGACCCTCGAGGGTTTCAGCGGTCCCCCAGGCCTCGGCCATCACGTCGCCCCGCTCCTTGGAGTGCTTCGGGATCGCCTCCCGAACCTCCATCGTCAGGTTGAGTCCCCGGCCCTCATTTTCGAGCTTGTCGACGACCCGCAGACTTTGCAGGTTGTGGCGGAAGCCTTCCGGGTAGAGCTCGGCCAGGGCCTCTTCGCCGGCGTGGCCAAAGGGCGGGTGGCCCAGGTCGTGGGCCAGGCCGATGGCCTCGGTCAGGTCCTCATTTAAACGAAGGGCCCGGGCGATGGTCCGGGCCACCTGGGTGACCTGCAGGACGTGGGTGAGCCTGGTCATGTAGTGGTCGCCGAGGGGGGCCAGGAAGACCTGGGTCTTGTGTTTGAGCCGGCGGAAGGCCTTGCAGTGGATAACCCGGTCCCGGTCCCGCTGAAACTCGGTCCGGACTGGCGACGGCTCCTCCGGCCGCAGCCGGCCCTTGCTGAACCGGCTTTTCGCGGCGAACGGCGAGAGCAGCTGAATTTCCAGCTCCTCAAGCCGCTCCCGAACACCGAGATGCTTCATGTCAGGCGTAGCGCTGGACCGCGGCGGCTGCCGCCTCAGCCAGGGCGGCCTGGGCCGCCGCCAGCCTCGCCACCGGAATCCGGTAGGGCGAGGCGCTCACGTAGTTAAGGCCGATCCGATGACAGAGGAAGATGCTTTCGGGGTCGCCCCCATGTTCGCCGCAGATGCCGACCTCCAGGTCGGGCCGGGTCTCCCGGCCGAGCTTGAAGCCCATCTCCATCAGCCGGCCTACCCCGTCGGCATCGAGGGTCTGGAAAGGATTGGCCGGCAGAATGCCCTGTTCGACGTAGTAGAACAAGAACTTCGCCTCGGCGTCGTCCCGGCTCATGCCGAAAACCATCTGGGTGAGGTCGTTCGTGCCGAAGCTGAAGAACTCGGCATACCGGGCAATCTGGTCGGCGGTCAGGGCGGCCCGGGGCACCTCAATCATCGTCCCGAACTTGTACCGGACCTGCTGGCCCTTCTCGTCCATGACCCGACGGGCAACCCGCTCGAGCTGGTCCCGGATAACGGCCAGTTCGTTTACGTGACCGACCAGGGGGATCATGATTTCGGGATGCGGGTCCAGGCCCTCTGCCTTCAGGTCACAGACGGCCCGAAAGATCGCCCGGACCTGCATCTCGTAGATGGCCGGGAAGAGGATTCCCAGGCGGCAGCCCCGCAGGCCCAGCATCGGGTTGAACTCCCGCATCGATTCGACCAGTTCGAGGAGCCGCTCCTTCTCGGCCAGCTGCTCGTCCTGGACGCCCCTGGCTCGGAGCTCCGTAACCTCGACCAGCAGCTCCTCGTAGCGGGGCCAACACTCGTGAAGGGGCGGGTCCAGGAGCCGGATAACCACCGGCCGGTCTCCCATCACGCGGAAGATGCCCTTGAAGTCCTCGACCTGGAACTTTTCAAGCTCGGCCAGGGCGCCGTAGTAGCGGCGGACCGCCTCGGACTGCCGGTAGCGCCCCTCAACTTTCCGGTACTCGGCCTCGGCTTCGGCCTTGCGGGCCGGCTCGGCCGATTCGACGGCCGCCCGGGCCCGCTGAAGCTCCCGCTCCAGGGCCGTCGCTTCCCGGGCATAGAGGATCATCTCGTGGACAAAGGGGAGGCGCTCCGGCTCGAAGAACATGTGCTCGGTGCGGGCGAGGCCGATCCCCTCAGCCCCGAACTCCAGGGCCTTAGCAGCATCCCGCGGGTAGTCGGCGTTAGCCCAGACGCCGAGCCGGCGGAAGCCGTCGGCCCATTCCAGCAGGGTCCGCAGTTCGGTCTGCTCGGCGAAGGCCTGTTCCACCGTCGGGATCGAGCCCAGGAAGACCTCGCCGGTCGTCCCGTCGATGCTGATGTAATCGCCCTCCTTGACGACAACGCCGTTCACCGTGAAGGTGCGGTTCCGTTCATCGATAACCAGGGCTTCACACCCGACAACCGCCGGCTTGCCCAGCCCCCGGGCGACCACCGCGGCGTGGGAGGTGGCCCCGCCCCGGGCCGTAAGGACGCCCCGGGCGGCGATCATCCCGTGCACGTCGTCCGGATTCGTCTCGGTCCGTACCAGGATGACGTTCTTCCCGGCCTGGGCCCACCCGGCGGCAGTGTCAGCATCGAAGACCGCTTGGCCGACGGCCGCGCCGGGCGACGCATTGACGCCCTTGGCCAGGAGTCGGCCCTCGGCAGCCGCCGCCTCTTTGGCCTGCGGGTCAAACCTGGGCTTGAGAAGCTCCTCCACCTGGGCGGGTTTGACCCGCTGGATGGCCTCTTCCCGGGAGATGATCCCTTCAAGGGCCAGGTCAACGGCAATTTTGACGGCGGCCTGGGCCGTCCGCTGGCCCGCCCGGGTTTGAAGCATGTAAAGCCTGCCCCGCTCCACCGTGAACTCGATATCTTGCACGTCCTTGTAGTGGAGCTCAAGCCGGCGGGCGATCTCTTCGAGCTGACGGTAAATCTCGGGGAACCGGTCTTTGAGCTCGGCGATCTTTAAAGGCGTGCGGATGCCGGCTACGACATCTTCGCCCTGGGCGTTCGGCAGGTACTCGCCGTAAAGCTCCTTCTCGCCGGTGGCCGGGTTTCGGGTGAAGGCAACCCCGCTGCCGGAGTCTTCGCCCATGTTGCCGAAGACCATCGTCTGGACGTTAACGGCTGTTCCCAGGTCGTGGGGAATCTTGTAAAACTCCCGGTAGGCGATGGCCCGGGGGTTATTCCACGACTCGAAGACGGCCTGGATTGCAAGCCGAAGCTGCTCATAGGGGTCCTGGGGGAAATCGCGACCGGTTTCCTGCCGTACCAGGTATTTAAACCTTTCGGCAACGTCCGCCAGGTCATCGGCGGTCAGGTCAGTGTCCCGTTCGGCGCCCCGCTCCTGCTTCTTAGCTTCGAAGATTTCGTCAAACTTGCGGGCGTCGATCCCCAGGACAATGCGGCCGAACATCTG
>JAUQQI010000083.1 GCA_030549955.1 Chloroflexota bacterium | reverse complement strand
TACTTTGCAGCCATTTTGCTTTTGGGACCAACGGCCACATTCCTAATAGTAATTTTGAGTCTATTAATTGCCGACGGTGTGTTACGCCGACGAACATGGTATCGCATTATATTTAATGTGTCCATGGACACGATAATGTTGGCTGTCGCCAGCTTGGCCTTGACGACCTGGTCAGAGTCAGATGTGAGATTCCTATCTTCGGCTGGGGCGGCAGTTGGTCTGTTGCTTGCGGCCGCGGCCTTCGCTCTGATTCCGAACGTGCTGGTTTCCGGCGTGGTGGCCCTGTCCGAGAAGATGTCCTTCTGGACCGTCTGGCGGGGCAATCACCAGCCGCTCTTACTTAACTACGCTGCCGTTTTGCCAACGGGGCTGGCTTTTGCCCTCCTCTGGCAGGTTCAGCCCCTCAGTGTCGTCCTGACCATTGTCCCCCTCGTCGCCATCCGTCAGAGCTTCGAGATCGCCACCAGGCTCCGGCATGAAACCGAAGAGGCCCTCTACGCCCTGGTTCGGGTCCTCCACGAGCGGGATGGTGAAACCGCCGGCCATTCTGAACGGGAGGCCCGCTACGCCGAAAAGATTGCCCGCCGCCTCGGCCTCACCGACGACGAGGTCCGGGTCATCGTTCAGGCCGCCCGTCTCCATGATATCGGCAAAGTCGGCGTCCGGGATTCGGTCCTGCGCAAGGCCGGACCTCTAAGTGACGAAGAGTGGGCCGAGATGACCAAGCACCCGGTCATCGGCAGTGATATTCTCAGTCACCTCTCCCTCTTCCGCCGCGGGGCCAAACTTGTTCGCCACCACCACGAGCGCTACGACGGCAAGGGCTATCCCGACGGCCTCAAGGGGGAGGAGATTCCCCTGGGCAGTCGCATCATTGCCGTCGCCGATGCCTTCGACGCCATGATCTCAGACCGGCCCTACCGCAAGGGTATCCCGGTTGACGAGGCCCTCCGTCGGCTGGCCGCTGAGGCAGGCCGCCAGTTCGACCCGGTAGTGGTCGGCACCCTGATTAAAATCGTGACAGAGGAGCTGGCCGAAAGCGAAGCTCAGCCCGAGGCGGATCAGGGGCCCAGGCTGAAAGCGGTCGGTGAAGATTCTCCTTAGTGTCGCCGCCTTCGTCTGTCTGGCCATCCTTATCGGACTGCTCACTGGCGGCCGCCTGAGCTGGCTCGTCCGCAACACTGCTGCCCTGCGGCTGGCCTGGCTTGCACCCCTCGCCCTCATCTTCCAGTGGGTCTTCTTCGAACTGCCGGGCATGGACCGGCACGACGTCGTGTTTGCCGGCCACCTCCTCACCTACGCCCTGGTCATCCCGTTTATCTGGGTGAACCGCCGGATGCCCGGCATGCCCCTTCTGGCCGCCGGCCTGGGCCTTAACCTGCTGGTTATCGCCCTTAACGGGGGTATGCCCGTTGACCCTGAAACCTTGCGGGCCACGGGCCGACTCGATACCTATCAGGAACTTATTAGCCGGGGCTGGTCAGGCAATGCGGTGGCCCTCACCGACCGGACGCTGTTACCTTTTCTGGCTGACCGGCTCGTCTTGCCCGCGCCTCTCTCCGGCCTGGGCCCTTACAGCATCGGCGACCTTCTGATTTACGCCGGCGGGTTCTGGCTCCTGGCTGGCCTCACCCGCCCCCGACCCGTCGAATCGGGTACACCGGCGGGGCCTCAATCGGCGTAAAAGGGCCCGAGCCGGATGGGCGCCTGCGGGTTGGCCGGCATATCCAGCCGGTCCAGCCGCCGGATACTCGGATATTGATAAAGACCGGTATCGACCCAGAAGGGTCCCCGGCCGGTCAGACCCTCAAAGTCGGCCCAGACAATAACCAGGTCCCCGGCCTGCCAGACCCGGGATGACGTCCGGACGTCCCGGGTTGTCACGACCGGGCCATTTTCGTCGCCGGCCCGGAGGTGGTGAAACTGCTGCAAGATTTCCGGCGACTGCGGCTCGCTGACCCGCCACAGGCTGGTTAGCCGCCACCGGTTCCCCACCTGCCGCCACCTGTACCCAAGGTAGTCAATGCCTCCGGTCAGGGGAACCGGTCCGAAGGCCGTAAAACCGGTCGGCGGGCCTGGCTCCACGTCCAGGACCACTACCGGCGGCCAGAGGCCGCGGCCAAATTCGGTCCGCCCGTACTGCCGGAGGCCGGCGGCTTCGAGTTCCTGAAGGGCCGGCAGGTCCGGCGACGTGAAAAGGAATCGGACTTCGGAATCCGGAATCACCAGGGCCGAGCGGCCGTCAACGATGCGGTGCGGGTGGTCCCGGAGCAAGACATCGAAAATCGCGGCGTCGGGGTCGAATTCCGGAGCATCGCCCGGTGCGGCGACGATTACCGGTCGACCGTTTCTCGCCGCTTCAGCTGCCTCCCGTACCAGGAAGAGGGGCCGGGAGAATGGATGGGATACGGGCAATCCGGCCGCAAGCCGGTCGAAGCCGCCGGCAAGGCCGAGGGCCTGACTGCCGGCCACCGCCACGGCGGCCGTTGCCGCGAGGGCAGGCCACCGGCCCGGCACAGCCCGGACCGCGGCCCCCGCAGCGATAAAGGCCGCCGGCAGGGCCATCAGCTGATAATTCGGGTAGATGGGCGTTGAGTGGGCCAGGAAAAAGGCCGGCGGCCCGAGAGCCCAGGCCAGAATGATGGCGGCTTCAAACCGGCGGCCAGGTCTGGGGTCCTTGAGCGCCCCGAATGCCAGCCGGATGAGCCCGGCAGCCACCAGCAGAAGGACCAATGTGCCGGTCAGCCCGCTCGGGATTGGGCCTCCGCCTAGGTTGTCATCGCCCCGGATGAGGCCGGCCCACTGCCGAAAGCTTTCCGGGTCGAGCGTTGTCGGCCGGCCCAGCAGCTCCCGAACCCCGGCCAAAATCTCAGGTCGGCAACAAAAGGCGCTTACGACGAAGGGGAGAGCGGCCAGCTCGGCCAGGGCGAATCCGGCGACGATTTCCGGGAAGTGCTTTTTAGGCCAGAAGAGACCGAGCAGAAGAAGGCTTGCCGGAATTAACACCAGTCCGGAGTAGTGAACCTGAAACCCGAACCCTGCCAGGAAGCCAAATAGAACCAGTCCCCACCGTTGGCCGCGAACAAAGCCGGCAAAGGCCGCGGCGGCCCAGAGGGTGCTCAGCGGGGCCATCAGGTTCTGGGCCCAGATGTTCCGGGCGTGAAGCACCCAGGGCGGCGACGCGGCCGCAAGGAGGCCGGCTGTAATCCCCGCCAGCAGTCCCCAACTGGCCCGGGCCAGGTAAAAAACGCCGGCAACCGCCAGGGTATTGGCCAGACTAACGAACAGGGTCGCGATCAGGGGGTCACGGCTTATCCGGTAAGGGACGGCCATTATCCAGACCGCACCGGGGAAATTCGGGACCGGCACCGAGGCCGGCATGCCGACAGTCGGAATTTGACCCGAAGACATGAACTCCAGAGCCAGGCGGCTCAGGTAGGCCTCGTCGAAGCCGAAGTTATTCACACCGGGCCAGCCCAGCCGGAGCCACCCGGCAATCCCCACCACCAGAAGGCCCGCAGCCACGTCCCGGACTGGCAGGCGTGTGAAGAGGGGCCGGGTTTCGGATTGCGGTTTCGTCTCCATCCCGAAAAAAAGGACCCGCCGGGCCGGAGCGAGCTGCCCTTAGCCCCCGCCTTTCAGCTCGTCGAAGGGGCTTTCGCCCCGGGCGGCCAGGTCCAGGAGCTCGGTGACGGCTTCCCGGGCCTTGGCCCTGATGTCCGGCGGGTAAAGGTCGGAGGCCTCAAACTCGGCCTCGTCGAGCACCCGGTGGGTGCCGTCAGGAAAGATATAGACATCCAGGGTGAGGTCCCGCCAGGCGATTACCTGGCCGTCGAATTCGGCCGGCATGCAGATGTTGCAGTAATAGCCCTTGAGCTGGCCGGCTCTGTCAAAGATTTTTAAAACGTTATACCAGCGGTCCCGGTAGTAATATTCGACCCAGAGCTCCCCTTCTTCGAGGGTAATGCCCAGATCCGGCAGGAAGACCGGCCGGCCATGGGGGGATTGAAAGGGCGCCCGGACGACGATGCGGGTATTGGCCTCCAGGAGCTCGGCAGAATAGCTGTAACCGGGCTTACCGTCGTAGGTCAGCTTCTGGACCCGGACCTGGCGGCCCGGCTCGGTGAGCGGTCTTTCCGAACCCATCGACTAGGATATTACTTAGGATATTACTAAAGGACGACCCGAAGGGGGATCCGCCACTCGTTGTTGGCCTTGAAGGCCTGGATTTTGCCCTGGCGGATAAGTTGCCGGACATGGTTCGGCGTGAAGCCGAGGGCCTTGGCGGCCTGGCTTACCCGCAAGGTTATCTTATCGGGGTCAATGGGGGCGTCATCGGCATAATCGGACAGCAGGGCCATCAGGACCTCGTAGCGGTCGAGGGCAAAGCGGATGGCGAGCGGGTCCCGACTGCTGATGGCCTCCTGCCGCTCGACTTCGAGTCGTCTGCGAATGTCTGCGGCCCGCATCCTGCTCGATTATAGCCGAGGCCCGGTGGGAGGTTATAATGTTTGACGATGGCCCGAAAGAAGACCCTGCCCCACCGCCGTGCCAGAAAGAAGGTCCGGACCCGGCCGGTCGGGACCGTTGAGCCCGGCCCGGGCCGGACCGTTCCGGCTGAACCGGCCGCCGACCTGACCACGGCCCGCCGAACGCCTCCGGTCTCGCCGGCGCCGAAAGGTCCGGCCGTGGCCGTCGATTTTAAGGACCTTGAGCTCTACGTCCGGCGGGAGCTTGTCCGGATTGCGATTGTAGCGGCCGTCGTCTTCGGCCTTATCCTTATCGTCGGAAGCCTGACCCATTAACAGCCGGGCAGCTCTCAGCCGTCGTTCGACGGGATAGTGGCGACTGGCTCGCGGGCCCGGGCCGCCCCGATGAACGGGCTGATCAGGTCGAGCGGGATCGGAAAGATTACGGTCGAGTTCCGCTCGCTGGCGATCTCGGTCAGCGTCTGGAGGTAGCGCAGCTGGAGGGCCGCCGGCTGGGCGGCGATGATCCGGGCGGCCTCGGCCAGGGTCTGGGACGCCTGGAGCTCGCCCTCGGCGTGGATGATCTTGGCCCGCTTCTCCCGTTCGGCCTCGGCCTGCCGGGCCATCGCCCGCTGCATCGCCTGGGGCAGTTCGACGTCCTTAACCTCAACGACGCTCACCTTCACCCCCCAGGCCAGGGTCTGCTCGTCGATGATGCGCTGGAGCCGCTCATTTATCCGTTCCCGGTGGGCTAGCAGTTCATCCAGCTCGCTCTGACCGACGACGCTACGCAGGGTTGTCTGGGCGATCTGGGACGTCGCCTGGATATGGTCGAGGACCTTCAGGACGGCGGCGGCCGGGTCGACGACCCTGAAATAGACGACGGCGTTGACCTTTACGGTGACGTTATCCCGGGTGATTACTTCTTGCGGCGGCACATTCATCGGCACAACCCGCAGGTCAACCTTGGCCCTTACCCATTCGATAAAGGGCCAGAGCAGGATGAGCCCCGGGCCCCGCACCCCGGCCAGCCGTCCGAGCCTGAAGACGACGGCCCGTTCGTACTCCTGAACGATCTTTATCACCGATGAGAGGACGATGAAGATGAAAAACAGGATAATGGCTCCGATAATCAGGCCAAACGTACCGCTAGGCATTTACCTCCTCCTTCGAGCTACCGGTGGGCTCCAGGGTCTCTTCAGCCGGAGCCGGCTTCGCTTCACCGGGTAAGACCTTTACCTCCGGGGGGCCGACCCGTCTCACCAGCAGGGTCGGCCCTTTTACCCCTTCGATTTTAACTTCTTCGCCCGCCTCGACCCGGCCGTCAAGGCAGCGGGCCTCCCACAGCTCCCCGTTAATAAACACAAAGCCGGTCGGGTCCAAAACGGTCCGGGCGGTTGCGACCTGGCCGACCAGGGCCTCCAGACCCGTGTAGGGCCGGCGGCGCTGACCCCGAATGATCGCCCCGATAGTGAGGGTCATCATAATGGCCATCGTCAGGGTGACGCCGATGATAACGGGCAGGGAGACTGCAAAGAGGGGACCGCCAGGGTTAAAAAGCAGTAGCGACCCGAGCACCAGCGAAATGAGCCCCCCGATGGTGAGGACTCCGTGGCTGGTGACCCAGATCTCGGCAACAAACAGCAGGAACGCAAAGGCCAGGAGCAGCAGGCCAACCAGGTTGACGGGCAGCATCCCGAGGGCCAGCAGGCCCAGGAGCAAGGAGATGCCCCCGATGACCCCCGGCAAGACCGCACCAGGGTTTGCCAGCTCAAAATAGATGGCCAGGATTGCGAGCGTAAGGAGCAGATAGGCCACGTTCGGGTCAGTAATGGCCAGGAAGAAGCGCTCGATCAGGTTCATCTCAAGGTTCACGGGGCGGGCATCGGCCGTCTGGAGGGTGACTCGGCCGACGGCAAGCTGGACTTCCCGGCCATCCACCTGTCGGAGCAGGGACCCGAGGTCGGGAGCAACGACGTCGACGACCCGGTCCCGGAGGGCCTCGTCGGCGTTGCTGGAGATGCTGTCCCGAACGGCCCGCTCGGCCCAGTCGGCATTGCGGCCCCGCCGCTGGGCCAGGGACCGCATGAAGGCGGCTGCGTCGTTGGTAGCCTTCTCGATGACGGTGTTGTCGGCCTGGCCACCACCCCCGAGGCCGACCGGGTGGGCGGCCCCGATGGCGGTGTCCGGGGCCATTGCGGCGACGTGGGCGGCCATGGTTATGAACGCCCCGGCTGATGCGGCCCGGCCCCCCGGCGGGTAAACGTAGACAATAACCGGTATACGGGCGTTCAGTATCCGCTGGACGATATCTCGCATCGAGGACTCGAGGCCGCCGGGAGTATCCAGGAGGATGACGGCCGCAACGGCCCCGCCGTCCTCCGCTTCGGTCAGGGCCCGGTCAATGTAGCGGGCCGAAACCGGGTTGATGACGCCTTTTAGTTCGAGGACCCCAACCCACGGTTGCGCCGCCTGAGCCAACCCTGGCAGAACCCCGCCGAAGACGATACCCAGCCCCAGGAGGACAATAACAATTACTTTAGCCACCTGACACGTCCCGATTTCATTATACCCCGGGGCGGTAAAGGCCGAGCATTTGTTGACAGCCGGCCACCACTGTGCTAGCCTCTGGTAGTCCAAGGGGATGCCCGAAAGGGGGTGAGGCGGTCGGCGTTGACACCGTCAAGGTTACGGCCGGTTATATTCCCACGTTCTTTCCCGGCGAAGGTGAGGAGGGAGTCCATGCTTGTGATGGGGTTCTTCAAGCTGAGAAAGCCTGCCGGAATGTCGGATAAGGAGTTCTATACCGTCTGGCAGAAGGAGTCCGAGGCGGCCCTTGAAGCGGTCAAACAGGGCGCAATAAAGGCCATTTGGAAGGTGGCCGGTAATCCCTGGGTCATCGCCGTGCTCGACGTGAACGTCGGCGACGACATCGACCACGCCCTCCAGGGCCTGCCCATCTGGAAACTGGGTTACCAGCAGGTCGTCGAAAGTATCGACTGGATTCCCCTGCGCCCTTACGAGAACTGGGCAGAGGACCTCAAACGGCTGGCGGCCGAGGCCTCCTGAGCTTGTCGCCGATTATCGTCTGGCCGCTGGCCGAAGCTAGAGCTTTTTTGAGGAGGTGCGACCCGTGGGTTACACCATTTATCCCCTGCTGCTCGGCGAAGTCGAAGTTGACTACAGTTTCCTGGTCTGGCAGACCAACTGCGGCCAGGCGACTTATGTTCCGGCAACGGCCTTTTTAATTCTGGGGGCCGACCGGCCAGTGCTGGTTGACGCCGGGTTTCAGAGTCCCGAGCGGGTCAAGGCTTACAGCGGCCTGAACGCCCGTCAGGCCCCGGACCAGACTCTCGAGGCCCAGCTTGGTAAGCACAACCTAAGGCCCGAAGACATTGGTTATCTGATCCACACCCACCTTCACCTGGACCACTGCGGTCTGGACTATAAGCTAACAAACGCCCGGATTTTTGTTCAGCGCCGGGAGCTCCAGTATGCGGCCGCGCCCCTGTTTCCGGTTGCGTTCTACGACCGGCTGGATATCGCCCGGCTCGTCAACGACCTGTGGAATCAGGTCGAATTGCTCGAAGGCGACGCCGAGATCCTGCCGGGGATTCGGACGGTTTTTACCGGCGGCCACACCCCGGCCCACCAGATGGTGTATGTCGAGCTCGACTCCGGCCGGGCGATCCTGACCGGGGACGCGGCCTACATCGTCGAAATGAACGTCCGCCAGCAGATCCCCTTCGGCTACTACATCAACCTGGAAGAGGTTATGGCCGCCCTGAAGCGGATCGCCCGGGACGGTAACTACATCCTCCCAACCCACGATGCCGAGGTGCACCGGCTTTACGGAAATGGGCTTAAATAAGGCCGCCTAGTCGGCTCGAGCGGCCAGGGCCGCCTCGAGGACCTGGCGAATCTCCCGGATCGTTTCCTGCCGGAGGCCGGTCCGGTAGGCCTCCCGGAGCCGGCGGCTCCGCTCGGCCCGGGCCTCCTCTTCGGAGAGGCCAGACTGCTGGGCAAGCTCCTGCATCAGCCGTTCCCGCAGTTCATTCGCCGCCTGGGGACGCTCAATCCAGACGCCCAGCTCGTTAAACTCGCTGTCCAGAAAAACAAAGGTTGGGATCGACCGGAACTGCCCCCGGTTTAGATACGCGTCCATGATGTCCAGGTTCTTGTCCCGGGGGAAGATCCGGACCTCGATATCGGGGCTGCACTCGGCAATCTTAATCAAGATGGGCAGGTTCGTGTAAACATCCGGGCACCAGTCCTCGGCCAGGGCCACGACCCTCAGCTTGCCCCCAACCCGTCCCGGAACCTGCGCAAAGAAGGCGCAGTCATCGGGATTTACCCGGGTTTCGGCGTAGCTTTCGGCAAACCGCTCTTTGTTCTGCTGGATCACCTGCAGGTATTCGGACCAGGTGTAGCCTTGGGCGAACCGTTCGGCGGTTATGCTTGCCCGATTGCCTTTCAGGATGGCCATTCTGCTCCTCCGCTACAGGATTTCACGTTCGAGTTCGCCGATGGCTTCGTCGAGGGCCTCGACGATGCGGTCAATATCTGCCTTCTCGATGACAAGGGGCGGTGCAATCTGAATGATCTCCCCGGCCCGGGTAAGGATCCCGCGCTTAAGCAGTTTCGGCGTAAGTCGCCCGCCAATGTTATCGGCCTCGGTAAACCGCTCCTTAGTCCGCCGGTCCCGGACCAGCTCAACGGCCCACAAAAGCCCAATGCCCCGGACATCCCCGACAATCGGGTGTTCCTTCAGGGCGTTAAGCCGGGACCCGAGATACCGGCCTATTTCGGCCGCCCGCTCCACCAGGCCCTCCCGCTCCATTAGCTCCAGGTTCTTGAGGGCCACGGCGGTAGCCACCGGGTGGGAACCGAAGGTGATCCCGTGCTGAAAGGCGTGGCGCCGTTCGCCCTTAAATCGGTCAAAAACTTTCGGGGTTGCGACCGCGGCCGCAACCGGCACATAGCCCGAACCGAGCCCCTTGGCCACCGTCATAATGTCCGGTACAACCCCGAAGTGTTCGATGCCGAACCAGCGTCCGGTTCGCCCAAACCCGTTTATCACCTCGTCGGCAATAAGCAATACCCCGTACCGGTCGCAGATTTCCCGGAGCTTTTGCCAGTAGACCGGCAGGGGCACATGGACCCCGGCCGACGTCGAAATCGGCTCGGCGATGACGGCCGCTACCGTGTTCGGCCCCTCCTGTTCGATGGCCTCGGCCACCGCTTGCGCACAATAAAGGTTGTACTCCTCGTAGGTCATCCGCTCCGGGTAGCGATAGCTATCGATGTTGATAACCGCAACCCCACCCGGAACCAGGGGCTCAAAGTAGGTCCGGTCAAGATAGCGGGCCCCGTTTACGGTCATCGCCCCGAAGGTCTGGCCGTGGTAAGACCCCCGCCGGTAGATGAACTTATAGCGCTTCGGCTCGCCGTTGAGGTGGTGATACTGGCGGGCCATCTTGAAGGCGGTCTCGACGGCCTCTGAGCCCGAATTGACGAAAAAGACGTGGGAAAGGTCGCCCGGGGCGATTTCGGCCAGCTTCGCCGCAAGCTTGATGGCCGGAACTGACGCGTAGGCGAAGGTGTTGATATAAGCAAGCTTCTGCATCTGCTCGAAGGCCGCCTCAGCCAGCTCCTTGCGGCCATGGCCGGCGTTTACAACCCAGAGGCCGGACATGGCGTCGATATACTCACGGCCTTCGATGTCGTAGAGGCGCACGCCCTCGGCCCGCTCGAGGATTAAAAGTCCGCCGGGTTCGGCCAGCTCGGTCCACTGGCGGGTGTGAACCCAGAGGTGGTCGAGGGCTTGCTGTCGCAGCCGGGCCGCGTCTTCAGGGCTGTCCAGTTCCGATGGGGCCATTCTTTCCTCCTCGCCAGGTCTGGCCTCGTTTTCCGGGGTCAAATAATGATAGCCCCCGCCGTCTATTTCGGTCAAAATTGGGCCACGGATTGCTGCTGCCCGAGCAGCAGGTGGGGCAACTTATGCCCTATTTGGCAGCTAACGGGACCCGAACCTTACAGGGTCGTTGGAGCCCGAGCTGCGGGCCGAAATCTCCGCTGACCGGAGGGCAGTAACTTTCTCAGGCCTTCGTTTCAAGATAACTCGGGCTCGAGGCGGGTAATCCTGGGCAGGCGGTCGAAATCAGTTCCCAGCTGTAGACCTCCGTTAGCCATTCCTGCGGCATTGTAAGCGTCAGCAAAGGAGATGTTGTGATTCGCCTAGGGCCCCAGTGCCCGCCGACAAAGGCGCTTGCCAGGGGAGTCTTACTCCCCGCAACGACAGGAAGCCCCGGACCATATCCCTGGGACTCAAGAGCGGGCCGGGTTTGTACCAAGTCGGCTAACATGGATGGTTTCGCCGTGGTAAAATCCGGGCCGGGATGGGGATTGACGACCGGGAGCTGGCCTGCTGGGTCGCCTTCAGTCGGGTTCCCGGATTCGGCGCAAGCCGGGCAGGCCCCCCGACCTCAGCTTCTGGCCGCTGGCCTCGAGCCGGCCCTGACCGAGCAGGTGGAGGCCGCCCGCCGCCGGGACCCGGCCGCTGACCTGGACGCCTGCCGGCGGCTCGGCCTCCGCGTCGTTACCTGGGACGACCCGGATTACCCCGAGCGTCTGCGGGTAATCGATTACCCGCCGGCCGTTCTCTTTGTTAAAGGCAACCCCCTGGCGGTACCCGCCGGCCCACCTTTTACGGCCGGGATGTCGCCCGTGCCCTGGGCCGGGACCTGGCGACGAGCGGGGTTACGGTCGTGAGTGGCCTGGCCCTCGGGGTCGACACCGAGGCTCACCTGGGCGCCCTTGAGGTCGGGGGCTGGACTGTTGCCGTGCTCGGGTGCGGCCTTGATCAGATTTATCCGTCGCAGAATGAGGCCCTGGCCCGGCCCATTGTCGAATCGGGGGCCCTTATCAGTGGGTTTCCGCTCGGCCTCCCGCCGGCAGCCCAGGACTTCCCGATTCGAAACCGGATTATCGGCGGCCTGAGCCTGGGGGTGGTGGTTGTCGAGGCCGACGAAGACTCCGGCACCCTTATCACCGCCGGGTACGCCGCTGACCAGGGCCGGGAGGTGTTCGCCGTGCCCGGTCCGGTAACTTCCCCCCAGACCCGGGGCACGAACCGGCTCATTCAGGACGGGGCCGGCCTGGTCACCGGGGCTGACGACGTTTTAGAGGCCCTTAAGCTTGCCCGACTTAATCAGCAAATTGAACTCCGACAGGCGGCCCCTGAGACTGAGTTAGAATTAATACTGGTAAAATTGCTGGACCACACCCCCACCCATATTGATGACCTGGTCCGCCAGGCCGGAAAGCCGGCGGGCGAGGTCGGGGCAACCCTGGCCTTGCTCGAGCTCAAGGGGCTGGTCCGGCACATCGGCGGACAATATTATGTTCGGGGTTGAGCATCAGCGGGATGGCGAAGAAGTTAGTTATTGTCGAATCGCCGACCAAAGCCAAAACCATCGGCCAGTACCTGGGCCGGGATTATAAAGTTATCGCTTCGGTCGGCCATATCCGGGACCTGCCGAAGTCCCGGCTCGGGGTCGACATTGAAAACGGTTTCGAACCCAAATATCTGGTCCCGAAAGAAAAGCGGACCATCGTCCGCCAGCTTAAGGAAGCCGTCGCCGAGGCCCCGGAGGTATTTCTGGCTACCGACCCGGACCGGGAAGGGGAGGCTATCTCCTGGCACATCATCGAGGCGACCCAGGCTGACCGGGCCAAAGTCCGGCGGGTTGTCTTCCACGAGATTACGCCGAAGGCCATCGCCGAGGCTTTCCAGAGCCCCCGCCCGATTGATACCAGGCTTGTCGAGGCCCAGCAGGCCCGCCGGATTCTCGACCGGCTGGTCGGCTACATGGTTAGCCCGCTCCTCTGGCGGAAAATTCAGCACCGGCTCTCGGCCGGGCGGGTCCAGTCGGTCGCCCTGCGGCTGGTGGTCGAGCGGGAGCGGGAAATCCAGGCCTTCGTTCCGCAGGAATACTGGACCGTCGAGGCCCTGGTCAGTCCGGTCGGCCGGCCGGAGCGCAGGTTCCGGGCTGTCCTCTGGGGCATCGCCGGCGAGAAAGAAAAGCTGAGCATTAAAACCGGCGACGAGGCCGGTGCCCTCGTTGAGGCCCTGAAGTCCGGCCGGTGGGCCGTTGGTGAGGTCCGCAAGCGGACGGTCCAGCGGGACCCGGCCCCGCCGTTCACGACGAGCACCCTCCAGCAGGAGGCGTCCCGCAAGCTCCGGTTTACGGCGAAACGGACGATGCTGATTGCCCAGCAGCTTTATGAGGGCGTCGAGCTCGGGCCGGAAGGCCAGGTCGGCCTTATCACTTACATGCGGACCGACTCGACCGCCGTCAGCGACCTGGCCAAAGCTGAGGCCCGGGAATTTATCACCCGCCGGTTCGGGGCCGACTTTGCGCCCCCGGTTCCCCGCTACACCCAGAAGAAGGCGAAGGGTGCCCAGGAGGCCCATGAGGCGATCCGGCCGACCTCGGTCTTCCGGGAGCCGGCCAGCATCCGACAGTATCTGACACCTGACCAGTACAAGCTATACGACCTCATCTGGAAGCGGTTTGTCGCCAGCCAGATGGAGTCGGCTACCATCGAGCAGACCTCGGTTGATATCCTGGTCGACCAGACTTCAGATGGGAGGGCCTACCTGCTCCGGGCAACCGGGTCGGTCGTCCAGTTCCCGGGCTTCCTGGAAGTCTACATTGAAGGCAAAGACGAAGAGGATGAGGCCGAAGAGGGCCAGCTTCCACCCCTGCAGGTTGGGGAGGCACTGAACCCGGTCGAGGTCACCCCGAAACAGCACTTCACTCAGCCGCCCCCACGCTACACCGAGGCAAGCCTGGTTAAGACGCTGGAGGAGCTTGGCATCGGCCGGCCGAGCACCTACGCCCCGATCCTGGCC
>JAUQQI010000145.1:13795-14106 GCA_030549955.1 Chloroflexota bacterium | reverse complement strand
CGCCTCAGCTCGACAATCCGCCGCTCGTGGATGCCCTCGCCAAGCTTCTTTTCGCCCTGCCACGCCTCAACCCGAAAGGTCAGCCGCCGGCCGTCGACCTCGATAAGCTCGGCCCGGGCCTTAACCCGGCTCCCCAGGGGGGCGGCGGCCAGGTGCCTGACGTTAACCAGATACCCGACCGTAAGCCAGCCTTCGGGGAGGAGGTGTTCGACCGCTTCGGTCGAAGCCCCCTCCATCAGTTGAATCATCGACGGCGTCGACAGCACCCGGCGACCCCCGGGCGCCAGCATATCCTCCCTGACCTCGGCCTC
>JAUQQI010000145.1:0-13785 GCA_030549955.1 Chloroflexota bacterium | reverse complement strand
AGCTCGCCTGTCAGGCCCGGCCGCAGCCGGCTTATGATCTCCGCCATAAGCAACCGTCGGCCCTCAGTCGGCGGCCGCCCGGGTCCCTTCCGGCCCGACCGGCTCGTCGCCAAGCAGACGCCTCAGCTCTTCCCCTTCGACTGACTCGTGGGCGAGCAGGTAAGTAGCGAGCCGGTCGAGCTTTGGCCGATTTGCTGCCAGGATTTCCCGGGCCCGCCCGTATGCCTCGAGGATCAGCCGGTTGACCTCGGCGTCGATCTCCTGGGCGATCTTTTCGCTGTAGTTGCGGATTTCGTTCAGGTCCCGGCCGAGGAAGATGAGGGTCTCCCGCTTCCCGTAGGTACGGGGACCGAGCCGGTCGCTCATACCAAACTCGGTGACCATCCGGCGGGCAAGTTGGGTCGCCTTCTGGATGTCGTCCTCGGCCCCGGTCGTTATCTCACCGAACACCACCTCTTCGGCGGCCCGTCCGCCGAGCATGGCGGCCAGGTTGTCCAGGAACTGCGACCGGGTCCAGAGCCGGCGGTCCTCATCCGGCAGAAACCTGGTGTAACCGCCCGTCATCCCACGGGCCACAATCGTTATCTTGTGCACCGGGTCGCAGTTCGGCAGCACCCAACCAACCAGCGCATGCCCGGCCTCATGGTAGGCCGTTATCTCCCGCTCCCGCTGGCTTATCACCCGGCTCCTGCGCTCAGGACCGGCAATCACCCGGTCAATGGCCTCCTCAAGCTCGGCCATCCCGATCACCTTCTTGTCACGCCTCGCCGCCAGGATCGCCGCCTCATTGACCAGGTTCGCCAAATCCGCCCCCGAAAAACCGGGCGTCTGCCGGGCCAATAGCTCCAGGTCCACATCCGGCCCCAGAGGCTTGCCCCGACAATGGACCTCTAAAATCGCCTTCCGGCCCCGCACATCCGGCGGGTCCAGCACGATCTGCCGGTCAAACCGGCCGGGCCTCAAAAGCGCCGGGTCCAGAATATCCGGCCGGTTGGTAGCCGCAATCACAATCACGCTGGTCGAGGTGTCGAAACCGTCCATCTCGACCAGAATCTGGTTTAAGGTCTGCTCCCGCTCATCGTGGCCGGCCCCAAGCCCGGCCCCACGCTGGCGGCCCACCGCATCGATTTCGTCGATGAAGACGATACAGGGGGCATTGCGCTTGGCCTGGTCGAAGAGGTCCCTTACCCTCGAGGCCCCAACCCCGACGAACATCTCGACAAATTCCGAGCCCGAGATGCTGAAGAAGGGGACCCCGGCCTCGCCCGCAACGGCCTTGGAGATGAGGGTCTTTCCGGTCCCGGGCGGGCCGACTAGAAGGACGCCTTTGGGGATCCTGGCCCCAAGGGCGGCAAACTTTTCGGGATACTTCAGGAACTCGACAACTTCCTGCAGCTCCTGCTTGGCCTCGTCAACCCCGGCCACGTCGTTAAAGGTCACCGTCGGCCGGTTCCCACCAAAAAGCCTCGCCCGGGACTTGCCAAAGTTAAACGCCTGGTTGTTCGCACCCTGCGCCTGACGGAAGAGGAGGATGAGGAGCCCGGCAAAAAGGGCCAGGGGCAGCAGGTTCAGGGCCGAGTAGAGGAGGTTCCCGGCCGAGCTCGGCTCCCGGACGGTGACCCGGACCCCGTTCGGGCCGACCTGCACGCCGTTCTGATTCAGGAGCTCGATAATACTGGCCGAAGGCTCCTTTCTCGAGGTGTAGCGGGTTTTTCCGTCGCGGGCGTACGCCGTCAGATTATCGCCCTGGACCTCGATGCGGTCGATCTGGCCGGCCCTGGCCATTAGGATCAGGTCGGTCAACGGCACCCAGCCCGCCGGCTGGGACGGCATATTAAGGGCAAGGAAAATTACGGCGGCGACGCCGAGAAGCGCGATATAAATAAAGCCGTTTCGGAGCCAGCGTTGGGTCATCCCCTTCCCTCCGGCAGGCCCGGACGATTAGCCGCTCATCCGGGCACACCAACCCTTTCCACGAACTCTAACACCGCGACGTACGGAAGGTTACGGTACGCCTGGGCGTAATCGAGGCCGTAACCGACCACAAACCTGTCGGGTATGTCAAAGCCGACGTAATCGACCTGAACAGGCCGCGCCGCGGCCTTCTGCTTTCGGAGCAACGCGCAGACCCGCAGGCTCGCCGGATTGCGGGCCCGCAGGAGGTTGAGAATGTACTCGAGGGTAAGGCCCGAATCGATGATGTCCTCGACGACCAGGACATGCCGACCCTCGATGTTCTCGTCCAGGTCCTTCAGGATCCGGACAACCCCCGACGACTCGGCCCGGGTCCCATAACTGCTTATGGCCATGAAGTCGATTTCGACCGGCAACTTGACCTGGCGGGCGAGGTCGGCGAGGAAAATGACCGCCCCCCGCAGAAGGCCGACGAGCAGGAGGTCCTTCCCGGCGTAGTCGCGGGTAATCTGCTGGCCGAGCTCTTCGACCCGGCGGCGGATGGTTTCGGCGTCGAGTAAGATTCCGGCGATCCGCGCGTTAACGGCCGCTCTCACCCTGCTCCCTGCTAACCCGAATCTTGAGAAGGCGCCGGGTCTCCGGCTTTACCTTCACCCGGTCCGCAAGTTTCAAACCGGCTACCCAGACGATACCGGCCTGGTCCGCAATGACCGGCCACCGGCCGCGGAGGTCCCGGGGCACCTTTGCCTCGGTAAACAGGTCCTGAAGTTTTTTCCGGCCGGCCAGTCCGAGGGGCACGAAGATGTCACCGGCACGCCACGGCCTGACTTCCAGTTCCCCCATTACCTTATCAAAATCCAGAAAAGCCGTCCAGCGGTCCGGGGTTTGACGGGGGTCCCAGTCGGGCGGACGGGGCACGACCGCCGCCTCCAGGACCCAGCCGTCGAGCCGCAGGCGGGCCGGGGGCCTGAACCTGACGGCCTCCTGCACCTGGGGGAAATCGGCGGGACCGGCCACCTCCCGCCCGAGGCGCATAATCTCGTAGTCGACCCGGGCCTTCAGGCCGGCCGGCAGGTTCAACGAAGCCCCAACCTTGGCGGCCGCAAGGCGAACGAGCCGCTGGAGGTGATAGGCGGTAACTGCGGGCTCGGCCGGCGTCAGCCGCAAAATTGCCAGCCGAAAGACGTGGGCGCGCAGGGCTTCGGGCAGGGCATTAAGGGCGCTTCGTTTAAGGACCAGCTCTGAAGGGCTGGCCGAAACCAGGGCACTGTTCAGGGCAGCCCTGGCCTGACTTTCGATGAGTTCGAGGTCCGCGGCCGCCGCCTCGGCCAGCCGCAGGATCGCCCCGTCGACCCCGGGGTTTAGCTGCCGGAGGAGCGGCAAGATATCCAGCCGAATCCGGTTTCGAAGGTAGCGCCGGTCCAGATTGCTCGGGTCTTCCCGGGCTTCCAGGCCCAGGGCCCGACAGGCGGCCACGGTTTCCTGGCGGAAAACCTGGAGGAGGGGGCGCACGAGGGTCAGCCCGCCGAAGTCCGGCAGGGGATACGGGCCCGCCGGCCGCATTCCCCGGAGGCCCGCAAGACCGGTGCCCCGGATGATATTGAGCAGGACGGTTTCGACCTGGTCGCTGGCGGTGTGCCCGACGGCGACCCTGGTTGCCCCGAACTTCCGGGCCGTCTCCCCGAGAAACCGGTACCGGAGCTCCCGGGCCGCCGCCTCGACGGAGAGCCCCCGGGCCCGCCGGTAGGAGGCGGTGTCTACCCGGTCGGTGAAGAAGGTCAAGCCCCACCCTTCGGCAACCCGGCGGACAAAGGCCGCCTCTTCGGCCCCGGCCCCGCCCCGGAGACCGTGGTCAAGGTAGCCGACGGCAACCCTGGTGGGGGGGTCGGGGACGATCGAGACCAGAACGTATAGGAGGGTCAGGGAGTCGGGACCGCCCGACACCCCGACGACCACCCGGTCTTCGGGACCGATAAGCCGGGCCTCGGCAATGAACGACCGGACCTGGCTGACCAGCTGGTCCAGCCTAAAGGGGTGCGGACTTTGGGGGGTCCCGGGAACCAATGTCGGGCAACCTAAGAATAGCCTGGCCGTGAAAAAGTTTGGGGCCGGCGGTACGACCGCCGGCCCCGGGACAGGGTAGCGGGGGTGGGACTCGAACCCACGACCTCCGGGTTATGAGCCCGGCGAGCTGCCGCTGCTCCACCCCGCGTCGTCCACTAATTATTATAGCTGCCCCGTCAAGGGCTGTCAAAAACCGGCGGAACAGCAACTCCCTGACGGCCGGCGGCGCGCGAGCGGGGCTCGATCCGGTAGAGACAGGCCGGGTCGCCCTGGGCGAGGGTCGCTTCCCGGCGGACCGGCGCCTCGAGGATGTCCGTGAAAAGTTCTTCCTCGCACCGGCAGGCCTCCGGGTGCTCCCGGGCAATCTCGAAGATGGGGCAGTGATGCTCAATGAGCAAAAGCCCGCCCGGCTCCTCCCGGACGGCGGCCATGTAGCCCTCTTCATCCCGAATTCGGGCCAGCTCCCGGACCCGCTCAACCAGGTCCTTGCCCATGAGGCGAATCCGGTACCGCTCCCGGAGGGACTGGCTGTGGGACGCCAGCAACCGATAAAGCTCGTCGGCGCCGTGCAGCTCGGCAACCCGGTTCAGGACCCCGATCAGCAGGTCCCGGTAGCCCTGGGGGAAGACCTCCAAGGCCCGGGCCGAGGGCTGATAGACCAGGGCCGGCCGGCCCCGGGGCTGTTTGCGGACGCTGGCCTCCACCAGCCCGTCGGCTTCGAGGGCCTCCAGATGCTTGTGGACCGCTACGGGGGTGATCCCCAGCTCCCGGGCAATGGCCTTGGCCGTCATCGGGCCCCGCTGCTTCAGAAGCCGCAGAACCGCCAGGCGTGCGGGCGAACTGAGAGCCGCCATCTCACTTCGGATTATAAAGGCTATTCGGCCCAATGTCAACTTTTATTAACCACGGCGTTGACAAAATCAGGGTTGATGGTTTATCCTTGGGATAGAAACTTGCTGAGCCAGTGGAGGGACAGTTGACCGGCGCAAAGGACCAGCTGATTATTGAGAACCTGAGGGTCGAGGTTGAAGGCCGGCAGGTCCTTAAGGGCGTGAACCTGACGGTGCCCAAGGGTGAGGTTCACGCCATCATGGGGCCGAACGGCTCGGGCAAGAGCACCCTGGAAGGGGCAGAATATCCTCGAGCTCAGTCCCGACGAGCGGGCCCGCCTGGGGCTCTTTATGGCTTTCCAGTACCCGGTGGCCGTGCCCGGGGTCAGCGTCGTCAATTTCCTGCGGCTGGCCCTCAAGTCTCTGCGGGGGACGGACGTCCCGGTCGTTCAGTTCCGCAAGCTCCTCCGGGAGAAGATGCAGCTTCTCAAAGTTGACGACGCGTTTGTAAACCGTTACCTCAATGAGGGCTTCTCGGGTGGGGAGAAGAAGCGGAACGAGATCCTGCAGCTGGCGGTTCTCCAGCCCGAGTTTGCCATCCTGGACGAGACCGACTCTGGGCTGGACATCGATGCGGTCCGGATTGTGGCCAACGCTGTGAATACGATGCGGGGGCCTGATATCGGGTTTCTCATCATCACCCACTACTCCCGGATCCTTAATTACGTTGAGCCGGACGTCGTCCATGTGCTGGTGGACGGCAGGATTGTCCGGTCGGGCGGTCCCGAGCTTGCCCACGAGCTCGAACAGCGCGGCTACGACTGGGTCGTCCAGGAAGTTCTCAGCCAAAAGGAGGGGTAGACAATGGCCACCACGCCGGAAGAACTGCTCAGGGACCTGGACAAGCAGTATCTCGAAAAGTACGGCTTCCACGACCCGGAGCAGTATGTTTACAAGGCGCCCAAGGGCCTTTCCCGGCAGGTTGTCGAGGAGATCTCCTGGATAAAGCAGGAGCCGGAGTGGATGCGCCAGTTCCGGCTTCGGGCCCTGGAGGTCTTTTTCAACAAGCCCATGCCGACCTGGGGCGCTGACCTTTCGGATATCGACTTCAACAACATTCACTACTACGTCCGGCCCACCGAAAAACAGGGGCGCAGCTGGGAGGACCTGCCCGAATACATCAAGCGGACCTTCGACCGGCTTGGTATCCCCGAGGCCGAACGCAAGTTCCTGGCCGGGGTTGGGGCCCAGTATGAGTCGGAGGTTGTCTACCACTCGATCCGGGAGGACCTGGCCAGGAAGGGCGTCATCTTCGTCGATACGGATACGGCTGTCCGGGAGTACCCGGACCTGGTCCGCCAGTACTTCGGGACAGTGGTGCCCCCGGCGGACAACAAGTTTGCGGCCCTGAACTCGGCCGTCTGGAGCGGCGGCTCGTTTATCTACGTCCCGGAGGGGGTTAAGGTCGAGATTCCCCTCCAGGCCTATTTCCGGATAAACGCCCAGAACATGGGCCAGTTCGAGCGGACCCTCATCATCGTTGAGCCGGGCGCCTATGTCCACTACGTTGAGGGGTGCACGGCCCCGGTCTACTCGACCGACTCCCTCCATTCGGCCGTGGTCGAGATCATTGTCAAGCCGGGCGGCCGGTGCCGGTACACCACCATTCAGAACTGGTCATATAATGTCTATAACCTGGTGACCAAGCGGGCCGTCGCCTACGAGGACGCCGTAATGGAGTGGGTCGATTGCAACATCGGGTCGAAGGTCACGATGAAGTACCCGTCGGTCTACCTGCTCGGCAAGGGAGCCAGGGGCGAGGTGCTCTCGCTGGCTTTTGCTGGCCGGGGCCGGCATCAGGACGCCGGAGCGAAGATGATTCACGCCGCCCCCTACACCTCGTCGGTTATCACGTCGAAGTCCGTGAGCAAGGACGGCGGTCGGACGACCTACCGGGGCCTGGTTAAGGTCTACCCCGGCTGCGTCGGGGTTAAGAGCAACGTGCGTTGCGACGCCCTGCTTCTGGACGAAGAGTCCCGCTCCGACACCTACCCGTTCATGGAGATCGAAGAGCAGGATGTCGTCATCCAGCACGAGGCGACGGTGTCCAAGGTCGGTGAGGAGCAGCTCTTCTACCTGATGAGCCGGGGCATTCCGGAAGCGGAGGCCATCGCCATGGTTGTGAACGGCTTCGTCGAGCCCATCGTCAAGGAGCTACCGATGGAGTATGCGGTGGAAATGAACCGGCTCATCCAGCTCGAAATGGAGGGCTCCGTCGGGTAAGGCCGAAGCGGCCGGCCCGGCAACCGGAAAGTCCGGCCGGGGCGGGCCCCAGGGCCCGCCCGCCACCTGCAAGACCGTTGGATTCTGGGGAGAAGCGATGCAACCAACGTCCCGGAAACTCGAATCCCTCTCGCGTGAGGCTGTCGAGGAGCTTTCCTGGCTGAAAAACGAGCCGGACTGGCTCCGGCAGCGGCGTCTCCGGGCCTGGGCTGCCTGGGAGCGCCTGCCGATGCCCTCCAAAGAGGAGGAGTGGCGCCGGACCGACATCAGCGCCCTCGACCTTTCGGGGGTTGTCCCGTTCGCCGAGGGTCCGGGTCCGGTGTCGGACCCGTAGCGGCTTCCGGCTAACCTGCGGGCCGAGCTCGGGGCGGAGGCGGGGCTGCTGGTCCAGGTCGACTCCGGCTCGGTTTATGAGACCCTTGCGCCGGAATTCGAAAGGCTCGGCATTATTTTCTGCAGCCTCGACCGGGCCGTCCGGGAGTTCCCGGACCTGGTCAAGGACTACCTGCTGACCCGGAACATCCTCCCGGATGAGCGCAAGTTTATCGCCCTGCACAGCGCCTTCTGGTCGGGCGGGTCGTTTCTGTTTGTTCCGGACGGGGTTACCCTCGAGGTGCCCCTCCGGAGCGTTTACTGGATGACCCGGCCGGAGGTCGGGGCTTTTCCCCACACCCTGGTAATCCTGGGTCGGGGTGCCCAGGTGACTTACCTGGAAGAGTTCGCCTCGCCGAACTTCGAAGCGGGAGGTTTTAGCTCTTCGGCCCACGAATTCTTCCTGCAGGAGGGAGCCCAACTCCGATACGTGACAATTCAGAACTGGGGCCGAACCGTCTGGCACTTTGGCACCGAGCGGATGCGTCTCGAGCGGGACGCGAAGTTGAATTCCCTGGTTATCGGGGTCGGGGGCCGGCTTGCCCGCAGCGAGATTGAGTGCTACCTGGAGGGTGTTGGGGCCGAGAGCGAGATGCTCGGCCTCTACCTGGGGGCGGACCGCCAGCACCTGGCGTTCCACACCCTCCAGCGCCACCTGGCCCGCCACACCATAAGCGACCTGCTCTATAAGGGCGCCCTTCGGGACCGGGCCCATGCCCTCTACATGGGCCTCATTCAGGTCCTCCCGAGCGCCCAGCAGTCGGACGCCTACCAGGCGAATCGCAATCTCCTTCTCGGCGGGCGGGCCCGGGCCGACTCGATCCCGATGCTCGAGATCGAAGCCAACGATGTCCGGTGCACCCACGGCTCAACGACCGGGAAGGTGGACGAGGACCAGCTCTTCTACCTGATGAGCCGGGGGCTCAGCCGGGCCGAGGCAACCGCCACCATTATTGAGGGCTTCTTTGAGCCCCTGCTCGCCCGGATTCCCCTGGACCAGGTCCGGGCTAGGATCACCGGTTTCATCCGGGAGAAGCTGGTTTACGGAGGTGAAGGGCGTTGAGCGTCGAGTCGAAGTTTATCAGGGTCGCCCGGGTCGAGGAGATTCCGCCGGGCACGGTCAAGGCTTTTGAGCTCGACTTTGACCGGGTCGCGGTTGTGAACCTGGACGGAGAGTTTTACGCTATAAGTGATATCTGTACCCACGAACATGCTTACCTTTCCGAGGGGGAAATCATCGACGGGACCATCGAATGTCCCCTGCACGGGTCGCGGTTTGACATCCGGACGGGCCGGGTCCTGGCCCTGCCGGCAGTGGTCCCCGTCAAAACTTATCCGGTCGCGGTGGAGAACGGCGAAATTTACGTGGCGCCGGCCTGATAACGGGCGGCGATGCCTGTCCGGGGGAGGTTAAAGATGCTGGATGTCGAGGCTGTCCGCCGGGACTTTCCGATACTCGGGCGGACGGTTCGGAACGGTAGGCGGCTGGTCTATCTGGACAACGCCGCGACTTCCCAGAAGCCGCGCGTTGTTATCGAAGCCCTGAAGCACTACTACGAGCACTACAATGCCAACGTCCACCGGGGGGTCCATACCCTGGCCGAGGAGGCGACCGAAGCCTATGAGGGGGCCCGGGCCAAGGTCGCGCGGTTCATCAATGCCCCCGATTCCCGCTCCGTCATCTTCGTTCGGAACACGACCGAGGCGCTAAACCTGGTCGCCTACGCCTACGCCCGCCGGGAGCTTAAGCCCGGGGACGAAATCCTGCTGTCAATTATGGAGCACCACAGCAACCTGGTGCCCTGGCAGCTCGTTGCCCGGGAGACCGGCGCCGAACTGAAGTTCCTCGACATCACCGAGGACCACCGGCTTGACCTCTCCCAACTCGACCGGCTCCTGACCCGGCGAACCCGGATTGTTGCCCTGACCCTGATGTCGAACGTCCTCGGGACCATCAATCCCATCAAGGCGGTCGCCCGGGCGGCCCACGACGTCGGGGCTGTTATGGTGGTTGATGCGGCCCAGGCCGCCCCCCATATGCCCATCGATGTGCAGGACCTGGGCGCCGATTTTCTGGCCTTTTCGGGCCACAAGATGTGCGGCCCGACCGGGATTGGCGCCCTCTTTGGCAAGCTCGAGCTCCTCGAGCGGATGGGCCCCTTCCTGGGCGGCGGCAGCATGATCCGGGACGTCCACCTGACCTATTCCGAATGGAACGACGTGCCTTGGAAGTTCGAGGCGGGCACCCCGAATATCGGGGATGCGGTTGCCTTCGGGGTCGCAATTGATTACCTTGAAGGTCTCGGGATGGAGAACGTCCGCCGGCACGAGAAAGAGCTTCTCGCCTATGCCCTCCAACGAATAGCCGAAATTGAGGGCCTCGAAGTTTACGGGCCGAAGGACCCCGAAGTGCAGGGCGGAATCATTTCGTTTAATTATCTTGGGGTCCACCCCCACGATGTTGGGACCGTGTTAGACTCAGAGGGGGTGGCGATTCGGGCCGGTCACCACTGTGCGAAGCCGCTGATGCGGCGCCTCGGGGTTGTGGCCACGGCCCGGGCCAGCTTCTATATTTACAACACAAAAGCCGAGGTCGACGCCTTCATCCAGGCGCTGGCCCGGGTGAGAGAGATTTTCAGCCATGTCCCTTGATGAACTTTACCGCGAGATAATCCTTGACCACTATAAAAATCCTCGAAACCGGGGCCGGATCGAAAATCCGAGCGCAACCGCCGGGGCTTATAACCCCCTGTGCGGCGATGAGGTTGACATCTATCTTACCGTGGCGGACGACCGCATCACCGACATCCGGTTTGAAGGGCGCGGCTGCTCCATCAGCCAGTCATCGGCCTCCATGCTGACGGAAGCGGTCAAAAACCGGACCCTGGCCGAGGCCGAGGCCCTGGCCGATGAGGTCAGGGGGATGCTCCTGGGCGAAAGGGACCCGGGGCCCGACCTGGGCGACCTGGAGGCCCTGCAGGGGGTCAGGAAGTTCCCGGTGCGGATCAAGTGCGCGATCTTGAGCTGGAATACCTTGAAGGATGCCCTGGCCAGCTACCGGGCCGGGGTCGGTCGGGGCGAGGTCAAGGTTGTGACGGACTAATGCCGACCGGAGGAAACCGACATGGGTGAGCCGACCAGGGAAGAACTCATTGAACGTATTCGGGAACAGCTCTCGCAGGTCTACGACCCGGAGATCGGGTTCAACGTCATCGAGCTCGGCCTCGTTTATGACATTCAGGTCAACGACGGCGTTGCCGAGATAACGATGACCCTTACTACCCCCTTCTGCCCCTACGGGCCGGCCCTCATCGAGCAGTGCAAGCTGACGGTCCTGGACCTGCCCGAGATCACCGACGTCAAGATTAACGTGACCTTCGACCCGCCCTGGGACCCCCGGGTCCACGCCAGCGACGACGTGAAACTGCTCCTCGGCCTGACAGGGGTCCAGGGATTCCTGAGCGGCGGGTAGGCAAAGCCGCTGTCGCCCGACCCCCATGTTTGCCGCCAGGCTGCACGGTCCCGGCGACCTCAGGCTGGAGGACCTCCCGCCGCCCGAGCCGGGGCCTGGTGAGGCCATCCTCCGGGTCGAGCGGGCCCTGACCTGCACGACCGACCTGAAGGTCTTCCGTCAGGGAAGTCACCCGGCGCTGGGCTCCCTCCCTTCCCCCTTCGGCCACGAAGTTGCCGGACAGGTCGTGGCCGTCGGCGAGGGGGTGAAAAATATCGCCGTCGGTCAGCGGGTAACGGTCGGGAACTCGGCCCCGTGTGGGCAGTGCGTGTACTGCCGGCGGGCCGAGTTCAGCCTCTGTACGAACCTGGTCTTTTTCTTCGGGGCCTTCGCCCAGTATGCCCGGGTCCCGGCCCGGATTGTCGAACTCAACCTGCATCCGGTCCCTCCCGGTTTGCCGGCGGCCCACGCTGCCCTGGTGGAACCCCTGGCCTGCGCCCTCCGGGCCATCGACGCGGCCGGAGTCGGACCCGGGACAACGGTTCTGGTTCTGGGGGGTGGGGCCCTGGGGCTGATGCTGGCCCGGCTCGCCCGGCTCCGGGGCGGCCGGGTAGCCGTCGTCGACCGGCATCCCGAGCGCCTGGGGATCGCCCGCCGGCTCGGGGCGGCAGCCACCAGTTCGGCCGCCGCGGCCGGCGAGCTGTTTGCCCCCGGGCCGGACGTCGTCTTCGAGGCCGTCGGACAGCCCGGGGCCTGGGAGGAGGCCGCACGGGTCGTCCGGCCCGGGGGGCTGGTTATCTTCTTTGGCGGCTGTCCGCCCGGAACCCGGGCCTGTTTTGACACCGGCCGGCTCCATTACCAGGAGCTCACCCTCCGGGGCGTCTTCCATCACCACCCGACGTACGTCCGGCAGGCCCTCGACCTCATCGCCGGTGGGGCGGTTCCGGCCGAACTTTTTATTTCAGGCGAGGTTCCCCTGAGCCGGCTGCTCGAAGCCTTCAAGCTCATGGCCGCCCGGCAAGGCCTGAAATACGCCGTAGACCCCTGGGCAGATTGAAATGAACCTGCCTGAGAGGATGCGGGTCGCCCGCTACTACGGGCCCGGGAAGGTTCGGGTTGAGGAGATGCCGGTTCCGTCGCCAGGCCCAGGCGAGGTCCTCGTCCGGGTCCGGGCCTGCGGCATCTGCGGCAGCGACACCCTTGACTGGTACCTCCAGCGCCGGGCACCCCTGGTGCCCGGGCACGAGCCGGCCGGGGACGTGGTTGCGGTCGGGCCGGGCGTCCGGAAGTTCCGGCCCGGCGACCGGGTCTTCGTCCACCACCACGTCCCATGCTTCGCCTGCCATTACTGCCGGCGGGGCCACCACACCCTCTGCGCCGAATTCCACCGGACCCGGATTGAGCCGGGCGGATTTGCCGAATACATCCGGGTGCCGGCTCCCAACGTCGAAAAGGACGTCTGGAAGCTTCCCGAAAGCCTCTCTTACGAGGAGGCGACCCTGATTGAGCCCCTGGCCTGCGCCCTCAGGGCCTGGGAGAGGCTGAGGGTCTTCCCCGACGATACGGCGGCCGTCATCGGCTGCGGCGTGTCGGGCCTGCTCCTGATAATGGCCGGCCGGCTCTACCCGGTCGGCCGAATCTTCGGGGTCGACCCCGTGGAATCCCGGCGCCGGGCGGCCGTCGAGGCGGGGGCCCTCGATGCCTTCCCCCCCGACGGGCCCGGCGACGCCGTCCGGGCCAGGAATAGGGGCCGGGGGGCCGACCTGGTTATTGTTGCAACCGGGAATCCGGCCGGGGTAAAACTCGCCTTTGACCTGGTTGAGGCGGGCGGAACGATTTTGCTCTATGCGCCCACGGACCCGGACGTCGAGCTGCCAGTCCGGCCCCACCGGCTCTTTTTTGACGAAATTACCCTGGTTGCTTCATACTCGGCGACGCCCCTGGAGACCGGGCCCGCCCTGGACCTGATCGCTGCCGGCCGGGTTCCCACCGGCCGGCTCATCACCCACCGGCTGCCCCTGGAACAGACGGCCGACGGCCTGCGCCTCGTCCGCCAGGCCGCCGATTCGCTGAAGGTCGTTATTCTCCCGGGCTGACGGACACCCTGGCCGACTCGATGATGCCGCAGATGCAGCCCAGGCGGGCGGTCCGGCGGCCCTTCCGGTACAGGCTCATAAGCTGGTGGCGGAGGGCCCGAAGTTCCCGGATCTGCCGGTCGACCGCTGCCACCCTGGCTTCGATGAGGGCGAGGACGTGGTCACAGGGGGCCTGGCCTTCCTCCCGGAGGTTCAGCACCTCGCGGATTTCGGCCAGGCGCAGGCCGACGGCCCGGGCCTTGCGGATAAACTCCAGCCGGCTGGCCTCCTCCGGGCCATAAAGGCGGTAGCCGGCGGGGGTTCGGCGGGGTGCCGGGAGGAGGCCGATGGCCTCGTAATAGCGGATGGTCCGGGGGTTGGTTCCGGTTCTGGCTGCCAGCTCGCCGATGGTCAGTCCGTACCGCATGGTCCCGCCAGCATTATAAAACTTCCTGGTCGGGACTGAATCCGGCCTGCCTGATGGCGGCCCGCACCGTCCCGGCGTCGACAGTCCCTTCGCGGTAGACGACCCGAACGACCCTGGCCGCCGGGTCGCCGTCCACCGCCTCCACCCCGTTCAACCGGCGAAGGGCCCGGCGGATCCGGCCGACACAGGCCTGGCAGTGGATGTCGGGCACCCGCAGGACGAGCTCCCGCCGGGTCACGCCGTCGACCGCCGGGAGGAGCCGGGCCAGAAGCGAGCTGGCTACCACCAGGCTCACGCTCAGGGCCATGGCGGCCATAGCCCAGACCGGCGTTATCTGGCCGGTCTGGGCGGCCAGGAGGCCCGCCCCAT
>JAUQQI010000066.1 GCA_030549955.1 Chloroflexota bacterium | reverse complement strand
TCACTGGTAATCCGACCATACCACATCATATCGAAAAACTTCAATAAACTAGGTTGTGAGTAGCAGGGGAGCTGGTCTGGTATGATCATGGATTAGGCATCAGAGCTGTGGACCGGGCACTTCGTGGCGAACTGATCGGGCCGGCTGTTGCATTGGGGCTAGCTCTCCTCGCTGGCCTCTCAACCCTTTATTATTCGACGCGGGTCGAACCTTACCGCTTCAGGCTTCGCCGCCGGTCAGTTCCCCTGCCCGGCCTCCCGCCAGCCCTGACCGGCCTGCGTATCCTCCACCTCTCGGATTTCCACATTACTCGGACCGACTGGCGGCGATTGAAGGCAATCCTGAGTTTTGCCGCCGTTGACACTGACCTTATCGCCATGACCGGCGACTTTGTCGATGCTGACGACGACGCGGAAGCCCGTCTTGCCGCCGAAGTCATCGGCCGGTTTAGAGCTCCGCTGGGCAAGTTCGCCGTCCTCGGCAACCACGACCGGTTCCGGCTCGGACGTCACCGGGCGCTGTCAGTTTTCCGGACGGTCCGGTTTTCCCTGACTGGGGTCGAAGACCGGGACCCCGACCTGATAAGCACTGAGGGATTGCCCCACATTGGCCGGCTGCTGGCCGCCAGCGACACCCGCCTCCTTGTAAACGAAGCCTGCCCGCTGACGTTCAACGGAACCCGGTTCTGGATTATCGGGGTTGATGATAACCACCTCGGTTTCGACGACCTCGAGCGGGCCCTGGCCGGGGTACCGGCCGACGAGTTTCGGGTTCTGCTGGCCCACAGCCCGACCGTCCTGCCGGCGGCCGAGCGGGCCGGTATCCCCCTGGTGCTGGCCGGCCACACCCACGGCGGCCAGATCCGGCTGCCCATTGTCGGCGCGGTGGCCGTCGGTGCCCGCCGCCCGGCCGGGGATGCGGGCGGCCTTCTCCCAACCCGGACCGGGTATATCCACATCAGCCCGGGTCTCGGCAGTTCCCGGAGCCTCCCCTTTCGCCTTGGCTGTCCGCCTGAGGCAACCCTGCTCGAGCTGGTGCCGGCCCAGGCTAGACCGGGGCCACCTGGCCGGCCAGGGTCCGGCGGAAAAACGTGAGGGTCTTCGCCCAGGCGTCGGCCGCCGCTTCCGGCCGGTAGACGTGGGGCCGGGTATCGTTGAAGAAGGCGTGGGGCGCCGCCGGGTAGATGTGGAGTTCGAACTGCTTCCCGTGGCGCTTGAGGGCCTCGCCGAGCCGTTCGACCTCAGTTGGCGGAATGCCCTGGTCGGCTTCCCCGTAGATGCCCAGGAGGGGGCACTGGATCCGGGCGACCAGGTCGATCGGGTCTGGGTTCCGGCCGTAGAAGACCACCGCCGCGTCCAGCTCAGGCTCATAAATCGCGGTCAGCAGGGCAAGGCCCCCGCCCATGCAGAACCCGATAACCCCGACCTTCTTCGGACCCACGGCCGGGTGGGCCTTCAAATAGGCTACGGCTCCCCGGATCTCGCCGAGGGCCCGTTCCCGGTCGAGCTCCATGGCTAACTTTCGGGCCTCATCGGGCTCGCTGGTGACCCTGCCGTGGTAGAGGTCCGGGGCCAGGGCAACAAACCCTTCCCGGGCGAAGCGGCGGGCCACGTCCTTGATGTGCTCTTCGAGCCCCCACCACTCCTGGATCACGACGACACCCGGGTGGGTGCCTTCAGCCGGCCGGGCCAGGTAGCCCGGGCACGTGCCGCCGTTGACGGGGAACTCCACCACTTCGGTCAAAATTTCGCCGGCCATGTCTGGTCCTTCCACCGACGAGTTTACCCGGTCAGGGTCTGGCCGGGCTTGAGTTCGATGATTTCGAGGCCGGAGATGTCCGAGGTAAGCTTCCGCAGGGCGGCCGGTGTCCCCGTGAGCACCGGGAAGGTCCCAAAATGCATCGGGATGACGGCCTTCACCCCGAGCATCCGGATGGCTTCGGCCGCCTCCCGGGGCGACATGGTGAAGTGGTCCCCAATGGGCAAAAGGGCCAGGTCCGGCTGATAGAGCTTGCCGATAAGCTCCATGTCCCTGAAGACGGCCGTGTCCCCGGCGTGGTAGAGCTTAAAGCCGTTTTCGAAGCTGACCACGTAGCCGCAGGCCTCGCCCCCGTAGATAATCCGGTCGCCGTCCAGAATCCCACAGCTGTGGACGGCGTGGACCATGGTTACCCGGATCCCATCCACCTCCTGGGTCCCGCCCTTGTTCATCGGTGAGGTGTTCTGAACGCCCTTGCCCTGAAGCCAGTGACACGTCTCGAAGATGCCGATGACCTTGCAGCCGGTCTGTTTGGCGATTTCGACGGCGTCGCCGATGTGGTCGAAGTGGCCGTGGGTGATGAGCATGAGGTCCAGGCGGTCGATGCGCTTGAGGTTTTCCGGGCAAGCCGGGTTGTTCATGACCCACGGGTCGATCAGCACCCGCCGGCCGCCGGGTGACTGAACAAGGAATGTTGCGTGCCCGAGCCAGGTAAGACTCATGCCAGCCGGAAGCTGCACGGGTTCCACCTCCTTGGCGGGGATTAGCCGTTTAAGCTTAACCCTATTCAGCGGGTCAGCGCAAGCCAACCAGGGGGAGCCAGAGCCGATTGCGAAGGGGCGGTCCGCTTGCGCTCCAGTCGGCCCAGAACATCCCCGCCAGATAGTCGGCTGCGGCCCTGGAGTCCACCTGGACGGCCGCTTCCCGGTTCGCCTTCGATGAGACCTCACTGCCGTTGATGCTCCCGATATGGACCCAGCCCTGGAGGCCCATGCGTGGGATAACGAGCTTGCTGTGGATGCCAAGGCCCGTGGGATTCCCCAGGCGGCAGGCGAGGCCGAGGCCCTCCCGGGCGGCGGCCTGACCCAGGTAATCACACGTGGCCTGGTTGCTCGCTGGCTCGGCCGTGTTCCCGTAAAGTCCATCCAGGAGAACTCGAACCCGTCCGCCCCGCCGGGCAAGGCTGAGCAGGGCTTCCAGGCGGGGATTCGGGTCGGTTTGAGGATTGGCGCCCGCTCCGCCCCAGAAGGGCGGCTCGTAAAGGCCTTGAACAAGGACTTCAGAGCCGGGTCCGAGTCCTTGAAGCAGGCCGATGAGGCCGGTGCCGGGCTGAAGGCTGTTCTCAGGGGAGCGAATAACCTCAAACTCAAAGGTGCCGCCTGTGGCCAGGCGGGCTGTAAAGGTCGGGCTGTATCCGGCCCCGCCGCCCGAACCTGGTCGGCTGAACCTTGACGGCGGCCCGTCGGTGCTCGGGTCCCAGCGTCGAATGTCGGGCCGGCTGGGGTCAAGGTCGGCGGCGAACAGGCTGCCGGCCGTGCCGTCGCTAAAGTCGTCGGCCGGCAGGCCAGTTGGCCCGAAGTTGTCGGTCAAGATGAGGCCCTTGCGGTCGTCAATGGTCTACTTTGCGTGCATCTTCGGGTAGCGGCGCCGGCCGGCGCCCGGCAGGGTTGTCATAAACCAGCATTCGCCCCCAATTACTTCGAGCTCACGGCAGGCCCACCGTTCGGCATCTGAAATCCCGCCGACAGGTGCCCCTTCCAGGAGGACCCGGACTGAGACTCCGGCCGTCAGGCGGTGGCGCAGGGCGTCGACGATCTCCGGATGTTCCAGGGTATAGACCGCGGCGGAAATTGCGCGGGTGGCCCCGAGGATGGTGTCGCGGACGAGGGCGTAGGAGGCGTCGGGGGCAATTGCCAGGGTGATGGTGGCGGTTTCGGTCACCCGCTAAGGGATGGGGTGAGATTCAAGGTCCCAGCCCGGATAACGGACCTTCCGGATGAGGACGGGGTCGCCCCGGAACTGGGCCCAGTCGGCGGCCGTGTCTGAATCAGCCACCGGGAGGCCGGTGGCCGGGTCGAGCCGGCGGTAAAGAATCTGGGCGGTTTCGGTGAGGTCACCGGCGGTGTAGGGCTGAACCGGCGGCCCCGACCAGCCCGGCGTTATGGGGTTGCCGCCCTTATAGACGACAACATCAGGGGTCGATGAGTACCACCTCATCGCCATCGTTGGCGAGGACCGGGGCCGTCCCGGTCAGGTTCGGAACCGCCGGGTCGGTGTCGGCACCATACTCGAGGGCTGGCGAAAAGCCGAACTGCTACCTGAAAGCGGTTGCCTGGCGGGCAACCCAGACCTTACTGCCAGGGGCCAGTACCACCGGGGGGAAGGTGGCCTGCCCCTGGCCGTCGGTTAGCCTCCAGCCTTCGAGGCCAACCGGGCCGGGACCGGGATTGCAGAGTTCGACGGCTTCGTCCGGCTCGCCGGTCAGGGCCGGGTCGGAGTGGACGGCCGAAATGAGGACCCTGACCCTGCAGTCTCCCGCTGCCCTGGCCGGGATAAGGCCGGGCCCGACCAGCACCGCCAGAGCGAGGGCAAGCCCGAGGGGCCTCATTGCTTGAAAACAGTCCCCTTACCGTAAGCCTGTCTGAAGTTTAACCGAACAGAATGGCCGCCTGCAGACCGGAAGCCTGTGACTTTGACGTTAACGTTAAGACTGGCTTAAAATAACCGGGGATGGAAGTCAGCGACCAGCCGGCGGTTGGCCCATCGGCAGCCCGGCCCCGGCTAAGCCTCAGAACCTTCAGCTCGCTGCGGCATCGGAATTTTCGGCTCCTCTGGTTCGGCCTGCTCTTTTCGTCGGCCGGCCAGTGGATTCAGCAGGTGACCCTTGGCTGGCTCGTCTATGAGCTGACCGGGTCTGCCGCCCTGCTCGGCGTTGTAAACGGCCTGCGGGCGGTGCCTTTTTTGCTAACCGGCCCCCTGGCTGGGGTCCTGGCCGACCGGGTTGACCGGCGCCGGCTGATGTTCTGGACCCAGGTTTTCCTGCTCGTCTGGAGTTTTCTGTTCGGCCTGGATATTGCCCTTGGTTATCTGCAAATCTGGCACGTCTTCCTGTTCACCCTCCTCACGGGGGTTGCCTGGTCGTTCAACCAGCCGGTGCGGCAATCGGTCATCCCGGAGGTGGTTCCCCGGCAAGACCTGGCCAATGCGATCGCGCTGAACTCGGCCGGCTTCAACATAACCCGGGTTGTTGGGCCCGGACTCGGCGGCCTCCTCATTGCCCTCGTAGGGGTGGCGGGTAACTTTTTTGTTCAAAGTGCCGCCTACGTCGGCGTCTCGGTGATGGCCTACCAGCTAAGGCTGCCGCCGATAAAGGGCCGCCTCAGGCAGAGCTCGATATTTCGGGACCTAAAAGAAGGGATCGGCCTTGTTCTCAGTCACATCCAGCTTCGAAATCAGATGCTGATGGGCCTTATCCCGACGGTTCTGGCCCTGCCCTACATCAGCATAATGCCGGTCTACGCCTCGGACGTCCTGGGGGTCGGACCGGAAGGGCTCGGGCTGCTCATGTCCGCGCCTGGGGTTGGGGCTGTGGCCGGCACCCTGCTTATCGCCTCGTCGCCCCGGCTTCAGAGCCGTCCGGCCATCCTTTATATTGCGGCCATCTGTCTCGGCCTGAGTCTCATTGCCCTGGCCGTCATGCGGTCGATGGGACCTGCCCTCCTGGTTCTGGTCCTCGTCGGCGGATTTCAGATTGCTTACATGTCGACGAACAACACTTTGCTACAGCTGATCTGTCCCGACCACATGCGGGGTCGGGTCATGAGCCTTTATATGCTCAACCAGGGCCTGATGCCCCTCGGAAGCCTCCTGGCCGGAACGGCCGCCCAGTTCTGGGGGGCACCCGTGGCCTTCGCCCTGATGGGCCTCTCGGTTATCCTGGTCTCCGTGGCGGTGGGCCTGCCGGGAATCCGGAGGCCGGCGTAAAATTTCCGGTTAGTGAAGGGTTTTCTCGCCCTTATCTTCGTCCTGCTGAATGCCGTTATCGGCGGGGCCTGGGTTGACCCGGCCCACCCGCCCGTCGACTGGGGTCGGCCCGTCCGGGTCGAAGCCGGCGGTCACGCTGGTCAGACCTTCGTTGCGGCCCACGGCGGGCTTGTGGGCGTTGAAGTCGGCCTGCGGGCGGTAAGCCCCGCCCGGGTAGGCATCAGCCTCTGGCGGGGCTGGCACCCGGCAGGCGAGCCGGTGGCGCGGATGGCCATGGAGGTCCGGCCCGAAGACACTGGCTTCCTCCGGCTCAGCCTCCCTTCGCCCCAACCCGACTCCCATAATGGGTCTTATTACCTCGGAGTCGACGTGGAGTGGGGAACAATCGAGCTTGCCGCCGTCCCGGCCGGGGTTTTGCTGGACGGCGGCCTGACCCGGGACGGTCAGCCGGACGACTCGGCCGACCTGGTCATCCGCCTCGTTTACGCCCCGGCGGGCCTGGTGGTCGGGCTGGTCGAAACCGCCTTCGAGACGGTCTACTGGGTCGGGGTGTCAGTCCTGATTCTGCTCGTTCCTGGTCTGGCCATCGTTAAACTCGCCCGCGGACCTGGCCCTGTCGCTGCGGACGACATCCTGCTTGCGGCGGGGGCCGGCCTCGCCTGGTACCCGGTCGGGCTGCTTCTTTTCGGAGTCCTCGGCTGGCCGCCGGGACTGGCCCTTGTAATCGGCTCTAACCTCGTCGGCCTTCTCCTCCTGGCCGGGCTCTTTTACCGGGGCCGCCGGACCGAAACCGCACCGGAACCACCGGCGGCTGGGGGCCTAAGCCCCCTCCTGGGGCTGGCGACCACTGCCGGGCTTGTCTTTTTTATCCGGATGCTCGTTATCCGGGGCCTGGCCGGACCCCAGTGGGGCGACAGCGTCCACCACGCCATCATCACCGAGCTCATTCGGGCCAGCGGGGGCCTCTCAAGCGACTGGCGACCGTACGCCGACCTGATAACCCTGACCTATCACTTCGGCTTTCACGCCTTTTCGGCGGCCTTAAGCTGGATTACGGGGGCCCGGGCCGACCAGGCGATACTGGTCGCGGGCCAGCTCGTCAATGGCCTCGCCGTCCTCGGCCTCTACCCGCTGGCCCGCCGCCTGTTCGGTTCAGCCTGGGCCGGCGTTGTGGCGGTCCTCCTGGCCGGGCTGGTCTTCTGGTCCCCGGCGTACTACGTCCGGTGGGGCCGGTATACGCAGCTGGCCGGACAGGCGGTCTTGCCGGCGGCCATGGTCATGTCCCTGGACCTGGTCCGGGCCAAGGGGCGGACGGCGGGCCTTACGGCCGCCACCGCCCTGCTGGCGGCCGGACTCCTGCTAACCCACTCCCGGGTCGCGGTTTTTTACGCCGCCTTTGCGACCGCCCTGCTGATCTGGTCGGCTATCCGTCGGGACGCCCTCCGCCCCCTGCGCCGGCTTGGGATTGCCGGCCTGATTTCGGTCGGCCTCACCGTGCCGTGGTGGTTTAATGTCATCGGCGGGGAGCTTCCTGAGGTCGCGGCCGGCTATCTTAAGCCGCCGGCAAGCCGGACTGCGGCTGAGGTCGAGTACAATGCCCTGGGGCGGCTGACCGACTACCTTCCAGACTGGGTCTGGGGGCTTGCGGCGTTCAGCCTGGGGTGGGGCCTGATGCGGCGCAATGAGGGCACTTTCCTGCTGGGCATCTGGTCGGGTCTTGCGTTTCTGGCAACAAACCCGGACCTGCTGGGCCTGCCTGGGGCCGGATTTATCGGCAACTTCACCCTTTTCATCGCCGCTTACATCCCGACCGCGCTGGTCATTGGCTGGGCCGGCTCCCGGGTTATCGACGGCTTGGTCCGCCGGGGGCCCCCGGGGGTTGGGGTGGGGCTTACGCTGGGGCTCTTAGCCCTGCTGGGCGTGACCGGGGCCTTCCGGCAGCTGGGGGTGGCCGACCCGGTCGCCCACAGCATGCTCACATTCTCAGACCTCGAGGCCCTCGAGTGGGTTCGGGAAAATACGCCGCCGGAATCGGGGTTCCTGATCAACGGCTTTTTCGCCTACGGGGGCACCACTGTGGTTGGGGCTGATGCCGGCTGGTGGGTGCCCCTCCTCGGGGGTCGGAAGGCGTCGGTGCCGCCGATGCCGTACGTGAGTGAGCGGCCGGTTGAGCCCGGTTACGTCTCAAGGGTCAACGGGCTTATGGCCCAGGTGCTCGCAAAGGGCCCAACGGACCCGGAGGTAATCGCCGCCCTGAAAGCGGCCGGGGTCGATTACGTCTACATTGGTCAGCGCCGCGGCCGGGTGAACAATCCGACCGGGCGGGTCCTTGACCCGGCCGAACTCCTTCGGAGCCCGGCCTACGAGCTCGTCTACGAGCTGAACCGGGTCCGGATTTTTAAACTCCGGCCCTGAGCATGCTACAATTAGGCGAAGGAGGTTGAACGCACCATGGCCGAATCGATTCTGAAGGGAACCTGGCGGGTAAAGGCTGGGCTTGCCCAGATGCTTAAAGGCGGGGTGATCATGGACGTGGTCACTGCCGAGCAGGCGAAAATCGCCGAGGAGGCCGGGGCGGTGGCGGTGATGGCCCTGGAGCGGGTGCCGGCCGATATCCGGGCGGCCGGAGGCGTCGCCCGGATGGCTGACCCGGCCCATATCGAGGCCATCATGAAGGCCGTCAGCATCCCGGTGATGGCCAAGTGCCGGATCGGCCACTTCGTTGAGGCCCAGATTCTTGAGGCCCTCGGCGTCGACTATATTGACGAGTCCGAAGTTCTTACCCCGGCCGACGAAAACCACCACATCTGGAAACACGACTTCAAGGTTCCCTTTGTCTGCGGCTGCCGCGACCTGGGCGAGGCCCTGCGCCGCATCGCCGAGGGCGCGGCCATGATCCGGACCAAGGGCGAGGCCGGCACCGGTAACGTCGTCGAGGCGGTGCGCCACATGCGGGCGGTGATGGACGCCTGCCGGCGCATCCAGAATATGCCGGACGACGAACTGGTGACCGAGGCGAAGAACCTCGGGGCGCCGCTGGAGCTGGTTATGGAGGTTAAGCGGCTCGGCCGGCTGCCGGTGGTGAACTTTGCGGCCGGGGGCATTGCGACTCCGGCCGACGCCGCCCTGATGATGCAGCTTGGGGCGGACGGGGTTTTCGTCGGGTCCGGCATCTTCAAGTCCGAGAACCCGGCCAAGCGGGCCCGGGCCATTGTCTTGGCAGTAACCTACTACAACGACCCGAAGATTCTGGCCGAAATTTCGAAGGAGCTCGGCGAACCGATGCGGGGTATCGACGTGCGCCAGCTTGCGCCCCAGGAACTGCTGGCCACCCGGGGGGTCTAGAGCCGTGCGGATCGGAGTGCTGGCCCTTCAGGGCGACTTCGCAGAGCATATTGAGGTCCTCCGGAAGCTCGGGGTCGAGGCGGTGGAAGTCCGCAAGCCGGGCGACCTCGCAGGCGTCGACGGGCTCATCATTCCCGGCGGCGAAAGCACGACCATAGGTCGGCTCCTGAGCCTGAGCGGGCTGCGGCCCGAGGTCACCGGCCGGGCCTTGGAGGGCATGCCCATCTGGGGAACCTGCGCCGGGATGATCCTGCTCAGCAGGGAAGCCGACCGGCTCCTGGAACCGCCCCTCGGGCTCATCGACATAAAAATTGAGCGCAACGCGTTCGGCCGTCAGGTTGACAGCTTTGAGGTTGACCTTGAGGTTCCGAAGCTGGGAGGGCGGCCGGTCCGGGCGGTTTTCATCCGGGCGCCGGTTATCCGGGAGGTTGGTCCGGCCGTCGAGGTTCTGGCCCGGTTGCCTGATGGGACGCCGGTTGCCGTTGAGCAGGGGAAGTTTCTCGGCACGGCGTTCCACCCCGAGCTCACCGACGACACCAGGTTCCACGAGTACTTCCTGAGCCTGGTCAAAAATTGACCGTCTAACCAGTCCGGCTTCGGGTCGGGAACCAAGTAAGTATTTTTCACAGGGAGGCGCGACCATGGCCGTCAAGGTTGGGATTAACGGGTTCGGCCGGGTGGGACGGCAGGTCCTGAAGGCTATCCTTCAATACCACCCGGATACCCTTGAAGTCGTTGCCGTCAATGACCTGGCCGATGCCAGGACCAATGCCCATTTGTTCAAATATGACAGCAACTACGGCATCTTTCCGGGCAGGGTCGAAGTGCAGGGCGACCAGATGTTTGTGGACGGCCGGATGATCCGGGTTTTCGCCGAACGGGACCCGAAGAAGATCCCCTGGCGGGAAGTGGGTGCTGAACTTGTGGTGGAGTCGACCGGGGTCTTCGAAGATGCGACCCTGGCCGCCGGCCACCTCGAGGCCGGGGCCAGGAAGGTGATCATCACGGCCCCGGCCAAAAACGAGGACGTTACGGTCGTCCTCGGTGTGAATGAGGAACAGTATGACCCGGCGAACCACCGGATCGTCTCGAATGCCTCGTGCACGACGAACTGCCTTGCGCCGGTGGTAAAGGTCCTTCACCGGGCCTTCGGCATCCGGCGGGGATTGATGACGACGGTCCACGCCTATACCAACGACCAGCGCATCCTGGACCTTGTCCACCGCGACCTTCGCCGGGCGAGGGCCGCCGCCCTGAACATTGTCCCGACCACTACCGGGGCCGCCCGCGCCATCGGGGTCGTCATGCCCGAGCTCCGGGGGAAACTCCACGGCATTGCCATGCGGGTCCCCACCCCGACCGTGTCGGTCATCGACCTGACCTGCGACCTGGAGCGGTCAGTCACGGTCGAGGAGGTCAACGCCGCGTTCAAGCAGGCCGCTGAGGGTGAGCTTAAGGGTATTCTTGAGTACACCGAGGAACCCCTGGTCAGCATGGACTTTAAGGGCAACCCGGCCAGCGCGATTGTGGACGGCCTGCTGACCATGGTCATGGACGGGGATATGGTCAAGGTGACGGCCTGGTACGATAACGAGTGGGGTTATGCCTGCCGGGTCGCCGACCTGGCTGATTACATGGTCAAGCGGGGTGGCTTTTGACCTGGCTCGCCCGGGTGTACGTCACCCTTAAGCCCGTCGTTAACGACCCCCAGGGCCTTACGATCCGCCAGGCCCTCGCCGACCTGGGCTTCGGCTCGGTCCGCCAGGTCCGTTCGGGCAAATACTTTGAAATTCAGCTTGAAGCCCCGGACCGGGACGCGGCCGAAGCCCAGGTTGACGCCTTCTGCCGGCGGCTTCTGGCCAACCCGGTCATTGAGGATTACCGGTTTGAGGTAGAACAGCTTTCGCCGGCGCGGGCCTAGCCTGGGCCGGGCAGCCTTTGGCCGTCAGCCTAAAACCGCGAGGGGAGGGTTAACGGTGGCAATAGAGCGTATTCTCGTTCCGCTGGACGGGTCCGACCTTGCCGAACAGGCCCTGGGCATCGCCCGGGAAGTCGGGGCCGCAGCCGGGGCCGGCGTTGTTCTGGTTCGGGTTGTGCCTCCGATACCGGTGCTGGCACCCGGGCAGCGGCCGGAGATTGAAGCGCAGCTCCAGGCAGAAGCCGGAGCCTACCTGGAGAAAATTGCCGGTCAGCTCAGGGGTCTCGGCCTCGACGTCGAGCCTGTCGTGGTTCGCGAAGCTGACGTGTCCGGGGCCCTCCTCGAGCAGGCCCGGCTTAAGGGGGCCGACCTCATCGTCATGTCGACGCACGGCCACTCGGGCCTGGGCCGGTGGATTTACGGGTCGGTGACGGAGGGTGTCCTTGCCCGCAGTCCCGTCCCCGTCATTGCCGTCAGGGCGTCCCAGCGGCCGCGACCCTTCTCGCCGGCGACGAAGCCGCCCCGGATTCTGGTGCCACTTGACGGGTCGGAGTTCGGCGAAGCCGCGGTGCCGGTGGCGGCCGAACTGGCCCGGCTCCTGAACGGAAGCCTGATTCTGACCGAGGTCGTTTGGCTCGAGGTGCCGGAAGTGGCGGGCGCGGTTCGGGTAACCGTTGAGCAACAGATCAACGACGCGATGGTGTACCTGGAACGGCTGGCCGCCACACTGAGGTCTCAGGGCGTCAAGGCCACCAGCGAGCTGGAAGTGGGTTTTACCATCGTCGACCGGCTGCTCGAGGTTGCCCGCCGGGTTGACGCCGACCTCATCGCGATGTCCACCCACGGGCGGACGGGGCTTGTTGAACTGCTCTTCGGCAGCGTGACCCTTGGTCTTTTGCGCCGCTCGGAGCTCCCGATTCTGGTTGTCCGGCCGGAACTTGTGGCCCGCCGCCAGCGGGAAAAGGCTGAGGCCACCCTGGTGGCCCCGACGGAGCCCGGACCCACCCGGGCTGTCGAACTCACGGCCCGGGAAGCGGCCATCCTTGAAAGTGCCTTGAAGTCCTTTGCTGATATTTACCCGGCCGGAGATCCCCTCCGGGACGAGATAAGGGTCATCCTTTCGAAGCTGAGAACGGAATCGGCCGCCCAGAAATCAGGGTAATTGCCCCGTCCGGGTGTGCCCGCCCGCTCAGATCAGGCCGTGGCGCCGGGCGACCTCGGCGACGGTCCGGCCGATGTCGGCCGGACTCGGACAGACGGTTACACCGGCGGCCTCCAGGGCCCGGACCTTGCTCTCGGCAGTACCGGTCCCCCCGCTGATGATGGCGCCGGCGTGACCCATCCGGCGGCCCGGTGGGGCGGTCCGGCCGGCGATGAAGGCCACGACCGGCTTCGTCATGTGGCGTTTTATATATTCAGCCGCCTCCTCTTCGGCCGTTCCGCCAATTTCGCCAATGAGCAGGACAATTTTGGTTTCAGGGTCGGCTTCGAACATCGGCAGAATATCCAGGTAACCGCTGCCAACAATCGGGTCGCCGCCGATCCCGACGCAGGTCGACTGGCCAATCCCCAGGGCCGTAAGCTGGGCGGACGCCTCGTAGGTCAGGGTTCCGCTCCGGGAGACGACGCCAACCGGTCCGGGGGCATACACGGCCGCCGGCATAATCCCGACTTTCGCCTGGCCAGGGGTGATTACGCCGGGGCAGTTCGGGCCGATGAGCCGGGTCGGCCTGCCATCAAGAAACCGCTTGACGCGGACCATGTCCAGGACCGGAATGCCTTCGGTGATGCAAACCACCAGCTCCAGGCCGGCATCGGCCGCCTCGAGGATGGCGTCGGCCGCGAAGGGGGCCGGGACAAAGACGAGGCTCGCGTCCGCACCGGTCGCCTCCACTGCCTCCCGGACGGTGTTGAAAACCGGAATGCCGTCAACGTCCATCCCGCCCTTGCCGGGGGTAACCCCGGCGACGACCCTGGTGCCGTAGTCCCGGCACTGGCGGGCGTGAAAGCTCCCCTCCCGCCCGGTAATGCCCTGAATGAGGAGCCGGGTATTGGCGCCGACCAGTATGCTCACCGGGTGGCCTCCTTTCCGAGTTTCACCGCGAGGGCGGCCGCGTCTGCCATATCGGCGGCCACCGTGATGGGCAGGCCCGATTCCTGCAGGATCCGGTGGCCCTCCTCGGCGTTGGTTCCGACCAGGCGTATCACCATGGGGACTCCGACCCCGACACTCCGGGCCGCGGCCACGATGCCCCGGGCAATGACGTCGCAATCCATGATGCCGCCGAAGATGTTGACCAGGATCGCCTTCACAGCCGGGTCCTTCATGATGATGCGAAAGGCGGCGGTAACCTGCTCGACACTGGCGCCACCGCCCACGTCCAGGAAATTGGCCGGCTCGCCGCCGTGGTGCTTGATGATGTCCATCGTGGCCATGGCCAGGCCGGCGCCGTTGACCAGACAGGCAATGTCGCCGTCCAGCTTGATGTAGTTCAGTCCGTGCCGGGCGGCCTCGACCTCGAGGGGCGCGTCCTCACCCGGGTCGCGCAGCGCCTGCAGTTCCGGGTGCCGGAACAGGCCGTTGTCGTCGAGGCTGATCTTGGCATCGAGTGCCAGCAGCGTGGGCTTGCCGTCCGGCCCGGTCACCACGCCCAGCGGATTGATTTCGACCAGCGAGGCGTCGCACTCCCACCAGGTGCGGTAGGCGCCCAGGAAGATTTTGGCCGCCGCGCCCAGCAGTTCCCCGCGCAGGTCCAGCGCCGCGGCCAGCTTGCGGGCCTGGTAGGGCATCAACCCCAGCGCCGGATCCACGGACTCGCGCACGATTTTCTCCGGCGTGCGCGCGGCCACTTCCTCGATGTCCATGCCCCCGGCGGCGCTGGCCATGACCACCGGCCGGCCGGCCGCCCGGTCCAGCAACACCGCGCAGTACAGCTCGCGCTCGATCCGGGCACCCGCCTCGATCAGGAGCCGGCGCACCACCCGCCCCGCCGGGCCGGTCTGGCGCGTGACCAGCGTCTGGCCGAGCATGGCCCGGGCGCGGGCAAACACCTCGTCCGCGCTGGCGCAGACCTGCACCCCGCCCTGCAGCCCGCTGGTGAAGGTGCCCTTGCCGCGTCCGCCGGCGTGGATCTGGGACTTGACCACCACCCGCGCGTGGCCGGCGGCGAGGAGTTTTTCCGCCGCGGTGCGGGCTTCTTCGGGCGTGAACGCGGGGCCGCCGGGCGGGACGGCCACGCCGCGCCGGGCCAGGAGTTCTTTCGCCTGATGCTCGTGCAAATTCATGGTCGCAAAGGGCGGGCATCTTG
>JAUQQI010000073.1:2764-14460 GCA_030549955.1 Chloroflexota bacterium | reverse complement strand
GCGCCGGCCAGTTTTGATACCAACCGGGTAATGGCGACGGTTCGGATGCTGGCCGGGCAAATTGGCAGCCGTCCAGCCGGAAGCGATGCTGCCCGCCAGGCTGCCCAGTACTTAGTTCAGGAGCTCCGGAGCCTCGGGTATGAGGCCGAGACCCCGCCCTTCACGTTCCGGGACTACATCGACCGGGGAAGTGAACTCCGTGTCGACGGTCGGCTTGTGGGGACGAATACCCTCCGGAATTCGCCGGCCGGGGCGGTCCGGGGCCAGCTCGTCGCGGCCGGCCTGGGCCGGCCGGAGGATTTTGCCGGGCTGGAGGTCCGGGGTAAAATTGCCCTGATCCAGCGGGGCGTTCTCACCTTCCGGGATAAGGTCCGGAACGCCGCGGCCGCCGGGGCCGCGGCGGCGGTCATCTACAACAACCAGCCAGGTAATTTCCGGGGGACCCTCGGTGAGCCGAGCCAGATTCCGGCGGTATCGATAAGCCAGGAGGACGGCGACGCCCTGGCCGAACAGCTCAGAAACGGGCAGCTTCAGGCGGAAGTTACGGTCCGGTCCGAGGTCCGGGAAATCACGGACCAGAACGTGGTCGCCCGCAGGGCGGGAACGTCGGGCAGGATTGTCATTATCGGGGGGCAGTACGACTCGGTTCCTGACGGCCCGGGGGCCAACGACAACGCCTCGGGAACGGCTATTAGCCTGGAGCTTGCCCGGATCCTGGCTGCCGGTTATCCGCACGAGGTGCGGGTTGTGCTCTTCGGGGCCGAGGAGAACGGCCTCATCGGGAGCGCCGAGTACGTCCGGACCCTCGATGCCGACACAAAGGGGCGGATCATCGCCATGCTTAACCTGGATATGGTCGGGGTCGGGGAGCGGCTTCGGCTTGGCGGCAGTTCTGAACTCATAAACCTGGCCTCCGAGCTGGCGGGAAGCCTCGGCCTCCGGCCTGAACGAATACCGCCGGACCAGGCCGGCGGGAGCGACCACGTGAGCTTCCTGCGGGAGAACATTCCAGCCCTTTTCTTCTGGCGGCCCGACGACCCGGCCTACCACACGGCCAACGACCGGCCGGAAAATGTCGAGCCGGCCCGGGTCGAAGAAGTCGGGCGACTCGCCCTGGCTGTTCTCGAAGCCCTCAAAAACCGTTAGTCTAGCATTCCGGAGGTGATGACCCTTGCCGGCCAGTATCGAAGAACAGCGCGAGCTCCTGCGGGCCTTTTACCGGACGAAGGAGCGATTAAACCGGCTCCTGCCGCCTCAGCCGCTGCCCCTCTTTGAGGCCGAGTGGGCAACCATCAACCCCGACCAGGTAACGGCCGCCATTCGCGAGACCCTCGCGGCATGGGAAGCCTACCTGGGGTCACTCAAATAGCCGGAGTTTCTGACGATGGTTAAGTATCGAATTGCAGTCATCCCAGGGGACGGGGTCGGTCGGGAGGTTATCCCCGCGGCCTGGGAGGTCCTCACTGCCGCGGCCGAAGCCCACGGGGGCTTCGAGCTAAGCCCAACCTATTACGACTGGGGTTGCGGCTATTACTTAAAGACCGGCCGAATGATGCCGGACGACGGCCTCGACCGCCTGCGCGACAGCGACGCGATCTTCCTCGGGGCCATCGGCGACCCGGCCGTCCCCGACCATGTCTCCCTCTGGGGGCTGCTGCTGCCCATCCGCCAATCCTTCGATCTTTATGTCAATTTACGACCCGTGCGGTTGCTCCGGGGTGTGCGGTCGCCCCTGGCCGGCCGGGAGCCCGGCAGCATCGACATGGTCTGCGTTCGGGAGAACACCGAGGGCGAGTACTGCGGTGTTGGCGGCCGGGTCCACCGGGGCTTTGATTTCGAGGTGGCCGTCCAGGCCGACGTTTTTACCCGCAAAGGGGTGGAACGGGTCGTCCGCTACGCCTTCGAACTTGCCCGCCAGCGGCGGCGGAAACTGGCAAGCATCACCAAGTCCAACGCCTTCCAGTACAGCATGCCCTTCTGGGACGAGGTTACCGGCGCGGTTGGCCGCGCCTATCCCGACGTCGAGGTCTGGCGGGTGCTGGTGGACGCCGCCGCTTATTATTTCGTCCTCAAGCCCGAGGCCTTCGACGTGGTTGTCGGGTCGAATCTGTTCATGGACATCCTGACCGACCTGGCGGCCGCGATTACCGGCGGCCTCGGCCTGGCCGCCAGCGCCAACCTCGACCCGGAGGGCCGGTTCCCGGGCCTCTTTGAGCCGGTCCACGGCTCGGCTCCGGACATTGCCGGGCGGGGCATTGCTAACCCCACCGGGGCCATCTGGGCCGGAGCCCTCATGCTCGAGCACCTGGGGCAGAAGGCCGCGGCCGACGCCGTCATGGGAGCCCTTGAAGAAGTTCTGGCCGCCGAAAAGATTCGGACTCCCGATCTCGGCGGCCGGAACACTACCTCCGAATTTGCGGCCGAGGTTGCCCGTGTTTTAAAAGCTAAGGGATGACCCGGACACTGGACCCCGAAAAGCTTCTTTATGGCCCGAACCCCCGGCCGGGCCTTGTGGCCGTCGAGCTGGCCGGCGAAGACCTTTGCCTCTATGCCCGGCAGGGCGGCCGGATTACGGAAGAGACTGTAAAGTTTGAGCCCTGGCTTCTCCTGCCGCCGGACCTGCAGGTCCCGGCCGGGGCGGCGCGGGTTGAAACCCTCGAAGGCGGAGAATTAAACCGGCTCGTGCGATTTCCGGGCTGGACGGTCTGGCGGTCGGCCCGGGCTGAGCTCAGCCGCCAGACCGACGACTTTCTTGGCCCGCCGTCGCCGGCCGAGCAGTTCTTGACGGTCGAAGGGTGTGCCCTCTTTTTTGGCCTCCACTTTGAGGACCTCGTTCGGGTTGCCCTCGACATCGAGAGCTCGACCCTTGACCCGACCGCCCCCGGTGCCCGGGTCCTGGCCGCGGCCCTCCGGGATAACCGCGGCCGGGAGTTCGCATTCGGGGTAAAGGGCGAGCCCGAGGCCGAGATTCTCACCGCCCTGACCCGGGCGGTCAGGGAGCTCGACCCGGACATTATTGAGGGCCACAACCTCTTCGCCTTTGACCTGCCCTATCTGACCGGCCGGGCGCAGGCCCTCGGGCTTCATCTGGACTGGGGTCGGGACGGGTCGCCAGTTCGGGTCGCTTCGGCCGCCCGCCAGTACCGGGTTGGACCGAAGGCATTCCGGTTTGTCCCGGTGCGGGTTTATGGCCGCCACGTCGTCGATACGATGCACCTGGTCCAGCGCTACGACGCCGCCAGTGAGCTCGAAAGCTATAGCCTGAAGTCGGTGCTGACGGCCCTGGGTATCGGCCGGGAGGAGCGGACAACCCTCCACTGGACCGAAATCGAGGCCGCCTGGGAGAAAGCCCCCGAAAGGCTGGCCCAGTACGTGCTTGACGACGTCCGGGACGTAGGCGCCCTATCTGAGTTGTTGCTGCCGACTGACTTCTACCAGGCGCAGATTGTGCCCCACCCCTTCGAGGATGTGACCGGCGGCGGCACCGGTGAGAAAATCCATTCGCTGATGGTGCGGGCCTACCTGCGCCTCGGCCGGGGCGTTCCCCGCCCTGAACCGCCGGTCGCCTATCCAGGAGGTTACACCGAGCTTCGGGCCGCAGGCATATTCGGGCCGGTTGTAAAGGTCGATATCGAAAGCCTCTACCCCAGCATCATGCTCGCCTTCAATATTGGCCCGGTCCGGGACCCGGCCGGGGTCTTCATCACCCTGCTCCGGGTGTTGACCGAACAGCGGCTTGAAGCCAAGGAGCGGCTCCGCTCGGCCCGCGGGCCGGAGTGGGCCTACTGGAACGGGCGGCAGTCTGCCCTTAAGCGGCTCATTAACTCCTTTTACGGTTACCTGGGCTATGCCCGGGCGAATTTCAACGATTATCAGGCGGCGGCCCGGGTGACCCAGATCGGGCAGGAAATCATTAAGGATGTGGTCGGCCAGCTCGAAGCGGCCGGTGCCCGGGTTATTGAGGTGGATACTGACGGGGCCTACTTCGTACCCCCGGCCGGTGCCGGGCCTGACTTCGACCGCTCCCTGGTTGAGGCCATCAACCGCCGGCTCCCGGCCGGTATCCGGCTCGCCTGGGAGGGGCGTTTTGCGGGCATGCTGGCCCTTAAGGCGAAGAACTACATCCTGCTTACCGAGGACGGGAACCTGGTCGTGAAGGGGTCGGGCCTGCGGAGCCGGCGGGATGAGCGGTTTCTCCGGCAGTTCGCGGAGGAGGCGGCCCGGGCGCTTTTCAGCGGCGGCCCTGAGGCGGCCGCGGCGCGCTACCGGTTCTGGCTCGAGCAGGTCGAGGCCGGGGCGCTCAAGCCCGAGGACTTCGGCCGGCTCGAGTCGGTCACCCCGAAGACCTTCACCAGCCCGAACCTTCGGCGGCTGGCCCAGGCCGCGGCCGGGCGGCATCCGGGCGAGCGGATCATGGTCTACCAGCGGGCCGACGGGAGCCTTGCACCCATCGAGGCCTACGCCGGCGACGAGGACCGGGCCTATCTCAAGCGACGCCTGTACGATATGGCCCTCCGGTTCCGGCCGCTCTTTAGCGACCAGGCTGAATTTGACCGCCTCTTTCCGAAACCCGTGGCAAAATCCGGCCGGCCTGAACCGGCCGAGCAATTGAGGTTGTTCTGAATGACGGACGAAGAACTCATTGCGCTTACCCAGGCGATGGTCCGAACACCGAGTCCCACCTACGAGGAGGGTCCGCTGGCCGAACTCCTGGTCCGGGAACTTAAAAGCCGGCTCGATGAAGTGTGGGTTGACGACGCCGGCAACGTCCTGGGCATTCTGGACGGCGGTCGTCCCGGGCCGACAATTCTGTTTAATGGCCACATGGACCACGTCGACCCCGGCGATATGCCCGACCCGTACTCCGGCGTCCTGATGGACGGGGCCCGTTTCGGCGTCGACGGGCAGGTCATCTACGGCCGGGCCGCGATGGACATGAAAGGAGCCCTGGCAGCGATGGTAGCGGCTGTCGACGACCTCAGGCGGACAGGCTTTGCCGGCCGACTCCTTTTCACGGCCGTCGTTCAGGAGGAGCCGGCCGTCGGCTTCGGGGCCCGGGCTGCGGTCCGGAACCTCGTTGCCCGTGGCGAGCGCCCAACCGTAGCGATAATCGGCGAGGCGACCAACGGCAACGTCTACCTGGGCCACCGGGGCCGCCTCGAGTTCGAGGTCACGACATTCGGCCGCACCGCCCACGCCAGCAACCCCGACCGGGGAATTAACGCCGTCTATCTAATGGCAGAATTTATCAGGGCCCTACCGACCCTGCCCCTGCCCGAGCACTCCCTTGCCGGCCGCTGCTCGTATGCAGTGACCCGCATAACCTGCTCGCCCGGGCGCTTAAGTGTTGTGCCCGACCGGTGCGATATCACCCTGGACGTCCGGTATCTTCCGGGCGAAACACCGGACCGGCCGGAAAACGACCTGCGGGCCATTCTCCTCCGGCTCGAAGACGAGCTGCCCGGTTTCCGGGCGGGGCTTCGTCGGACGAAGGATATGCCCCCGTTTCTCACACCGCCGGAGCATCCGGCGGCGCAACTGCTCAAAGCCGTGGCCGAAGAGGTCGCAGGCCGGCCGGTCCGGTTCGGGACGTGGCGATTCGGAACCGACGGGACTTTTATCGCCAACGAGTTCGGGATAACGACTCTGGGCTACGGCCCGGGGGACGAGTGGTTTGCCCACACCCCGGAAGAACACCTGCCCGTCGCCCAGCTCCTGACGGCCCGGCGGGTCTACGCCGAATTCGTCCGGCGGGCCCATCAGGTCGCCTAATTTTCCACCCGGCCGGCAGTGTAGGCCACGGCCGTGAGGGTTTGAGCCATGGCCGAGAGAAGCTCCTCAAACTGGTCGGCGGCCTCGGGGAGGGTGCCCTCATAGGTGAGAACCGCCCCATCAGCCGAGTAGGTTAGCCTTCGCAGTCGGGGTCGAAAAGATGCCCAGAGGCGAGGCAGGCCGGCGCCCGCAAGCCGCCCGGCCCAGCTGGCATCGGACGACCTGACCTCGACCCGGTTGGCATCGGCAACAAGCTCCCAGTCGGCCCCGAGCTTGCCGCCGCCCCCAAGCCGGACGAGGACGACCGGGGCGCCCCCTTCCGGGTCGGGCCGGACGATTTCGAGGGGCAGGCCCCGGTACCGCCCACCAGCCAGCCCGACCGGCCGGTGGCCGGCGAACTGGACACTACCCCCGTAGCGCTGATGAAGGGTCGCCCACGGGCTGCCGGCAGGCACGGCCGGCCGGGCGGGCCGGCGGTAGACCCAGGTGAGGGCCACCACTGCGACGGCGGCGACCACTAGCACCACCCCGCCGACCCACAAGAGCACCAGGGGCAAGACCTCGGCCTCGGATGTTACAGCCGATTCCAGGGCGAGGAGTCCGACGGCCGACGCCCCGAGGGCAACAACAAAGGCTCCGGCCACGATCAGGGTTGTCAGGATAAGGCTGCGCACCCCCGGTCTCCTTTCTCAGTTTGTCAGCAGGGTCACCGCCGCTCCGGCGCACAAGAACGGGCCGTAGGGAATCGGGTCTTTAAGCCGACGGGCCCGCAGTATCAGCAGGGCCAGGGCTCCGCCCCCGCCAATCAGCACCCCAAGCAGAAGGGCCGACAGACCGGCCGGAAACCCGAGCTCGAGGCCGATCAGTCCGGCCAGCTTGACATCCCCGGCCCCGAAGCCCCCCGGGTAGAGCCGGTTACCCACCAGGTAAACAGCCCCGAAGAGTCCGAGGGCCACCGCCGCCCCGACACAGGCGGCGATGAGCCGGGCCTCAGCCGCGGCGACCGCAACCCCCAGCACCGCCCCACCCAGGGTGAGCCGGTTGGGAATCAGCCGGGCTTCCAGGTCGGTACCGGTGATGGCCAGGAGGGGCAGGCCGAGCAGAAGCTGGCGGCCAAGCATCGAAACATCGCCGGCTGTCCGGTACCAGGCCGCCAGGGTGAAGGCGAGGCCTACGAGCCCCAGTACCAGACCCCGACCCGAAAGCAGGCCCGCCCGGAGGCGGCCTATTTGCGGGCCGTAAAGGCTGAGGCAGGCCAGGATATTTCCGAGGACCCCGTAGAGGATGCCTGCCAGGACCGCGAGACCCAGGCCCATCAGATGCCGTAATTTAAACGAATCGCCAGCCGCTCCGGCAGCCCGAGGTTAAGCATTTTTTCGGCGGTCTGCCGAATATTGTACTCGACCCGGTGGTGGTAGATGGTGTGCTTTTCGGTGTCGATAACCGCATAGGCGGCCCGCGGGTCCCGGTCTCGGGGCTGGCCAACGCTACCGGGATTTATGATGAGGCGGCCCCGCACCTTTCCCAGGTCGAGGACCGGGGGAACATCCGCTCGGCTGCAGTTTCCCGTGTCAGGATTGAACCCGAAAATGACCGGGATATGGCTGTGGCCGACCAGGCAGAAGCGGGTCTCAAAATGCCGGAAGTTTTCGCAGGCGGCGGAAACCGTCAGCAGGTACTCCCAGACTTCGGACCTGGGGCTACCGTGGACGATGGTGAAATCGTCCCGGACGACCCGTCGGGGGAGGTTCTGCAAAAAGAGCTTGTTGTCGGGCCGCAGAACCTGCCCCGTCCAGATGGCGGCGGCCCGGGCATCGGGATTGAAAAGCTCGGGTTCCATAAGGCCGATCGCGACCAGGTCGTGGTTCCCGACCACGGCCACAAAGTTGAACTGGCGCAACAGGTCGATGCAGTCGTTCGGGTCCGGTCCGTAGCCGACAATATCGCCGAGACACCACAGCACGTCAGGCGGCCCGTAAGTCTGCTTGAGGTGGTTAAGAACCGCCTCGAAGGCGACCAGGTTCGCGTGGATGTCGGCGACCAGCCCAACGACCACCGCGACTAGCCGGCTGCTCCGATTACATGGGGTTCCGCTGGCCGCGGGTCCATCGCCCGGAGGGACTGCTCCAGGATGCCCCGACGCAGGGTGGCATCGGCCGTCTGCAGGCTCGAGAGCAGGGACGGGCCGATGGCCGGCATCAGGGCAAGGCTGTGCTGGACCATGTCCCGGACCTGCCGCATCAGGTCGAGAGTCTTGTTAATGGCCAGAATCAGGTCCCCTTCCGGCAGGCCGGTTCGGTCGACCAGGGTCGAGAGGGGTTCACCCTGCCCCCAGGCCAGCACGACGCCCCAGAACCTTGGGGTGAATCCTGGGGTGAGCACCAGGCCGTTGCGTTCCTCGGCCGCAATAACCTGCCGCTGGAGGCGGTCAAGGTCGCGGCGAAGCTGGCGCAGGTGCGGGGGCAAGCTGAGCCGGTTGAAGAAGTAAGTGTCCCGGTCAAATGCAAACCAGCTCAGCACTTCGGCCAGCTCGAGGGGCTCGAGCCGGTCGAGGTGGCCGTTGTAAAGGGCCTCCACGATAATGAGCCCGTTCGGGTCGAAGATGTCTGCCAGCATCATCCCTTTGTCGGTGACGTAATGGGCCTGGACGTACCCGAACTGGCGCAGGGTCCGGATGGCACTGCGCAGCATCGCCTGGTTCTGCCAGATGGGCAACCGGTCGATCTCCCTGGCCAGCCGCCGGGCCCGGCGGGTCTGCTGGCTGCGGTCGGTCACTTCTGCCAGTTCCTCTTCCAGGACCCGCAACTGCCGCTCGAGCTGGAACTGACGGAAACTTGAATCGAGGAGCCACTCGATTCGCTTCACCGGCTGCCGGTCGCTTCCGGCCCGGAGCCAGAGGTTGAGGATCGTATTGTAACGGACACGGAAAGCGCTCTCGACCGGGTAGAGGGGTGCGGTCGCGACTTCGAGGACCTCTTCGAAGGCGACCCACGGCGAGTAGAGGATTACGGAGTAGCCCTGCTCGTCCATTCCCCGCCGACCGGCTCGCCCGGTCATCTGCTGGTACTCGTTCGGCGTGAGAATCCGCCGGCTTTCCCCATCGTACTTGGTGAACTCGCCGATAACGACAGTCTTTGCGGGCATATTGATGCCCAGGGCCAGGGTGTCGGTGGCAAAGACTGCCCCGAGCAGCCCGGCATTAAAAAGCTCCTCGACCATCACTTTAAGCAGGGGCAAAAGCCCGGCATGGTGGAAGGCGACGCCCCGGTCCAGACACCCGGTGAGCTTCACCACCTGCGCCAGCCGCCGGTCCTCCGGGGCCAGCCGCCCCAGGTAGTCGGCCACGACCTCTTCCACCTGACGCCGGGCACCACGGGTCGGAAAGAACGACCGCTGGGCGGCCCCTTCGGCCGCCTCCTCCGTGGCCCGCCGGCTGAACAGGAAGTAAGTCGCCGGACGCGTCCCCGCGGACCGGAGGCTCGTCAGAACCTCGACAGGGGTCGGCTCGGGCGACGGCTTGCCGCTCCGATCTCGCCGGCGATACTCGCCCCCGACGCCCGGAAAAGTCCGGACCACCCGGCCATCGGCCGTCAGGAACTTCTCGAGCTTACCCTTGTGGAAGTAATAATGCTCCAGGGGTACGGCCCGCTCGTTGTGGAAAATAAGGCTGATCGGCCGGTGGACCCGGCTTATCCACTCGGCCAGCTCCGCGGCGTTCGAAACCGTCGCCGAGAGGCAGACCAGCTGAATGTGCTTCGGCAGGCAGATTATCGCCTCTTCCCAGGTCGTGCCCCGCTCCGGGTCGGCCAGGTAATGGATCTCGTCAAAGACCACTATACCCACCTTTTCGAGCTCCTCCGGCGTCTGGAGAAGCATATTGCGGAGGACCTCGGTAGTCATGACCACAATCTGCCCGTCCGGGTTCTCGACGATATCCCCGGTCATGAGGCCGACCGGCTCGGCCCCGTACTGGTCCCGGAAGTCGCGGAATTTCTGGTTTGAGAGGGCCTTGATCGGGGTCGTGTAAAAGGCGCGCAGACCCTCCCGCACAGCCATAAAGACCGCAAACTCGGCCACGACGGTCTTGCCCGTGCCCGTCGGGGCGGCAACCAGAACCGAGCGGTGGTTCGCAAGCTCCCGAATGGCCTCAAGCTGGAACTCATCAAGGTTAAACGGGTATCGGGCGGCGAACTCGGTGATCAGCGCGTCCATTGCGGAGGGTTTCGGCGCCTTGCGGGGGCGCGATTTTAACATAATGTTCTCACCGAGTATTATACCACGGCCGCTCGCCTAAAGGCCGAGCAGGTTGCGGGGGTTGGTCTTCGCCATTCGTTCGACTTCTTCGGCCTCCAGCCCCTCCCTGAGGAGCAGGGCGACGAACATGCGGAATCCTTCGGTGGGGGGGGGATTGTGGGCCTGCCCAAGGTCCGTGGAGATCAGGCACCGCTCGGGGCCGACAAGTCGGATCGCCCCAACCAGGGTCTCCGGGTCCAGTCGGGGGGCGGGGGTGCCGGCCAGCTGGGTTCTGGTCGTCGGAAGCAGGTACAGAAAACAGTGCTCGATAATTGCCCCGGCTTCGGCCAGGGCAAGCTGGTCCTCGGGTCCGGCCACGGTGAAGGCATGGGTCGCCACGATTTTTTCAATGCCCCGGCGGCGGGCCTCCCGGATAAGGGCGAGCTGCTCGTCCAGGCCAAGGTGACCCGTTGCCAGGACCATATCGTACTTCTTGACGGCGTCCAGAATTTCAAAGACCCCGGCTTTTAACTTGCCGTTTTCGTCCAGGACCGTCTGGCCCTCCCCGTCGGGCCGGGTCCGCCGGACCCAGGCCCGGGCCGAGAACGTGGGAAACCACACAATCTTACTGCCCAGCCGGCCGGCCATCTCGACCACAGCCGGGTTAAGACCCCCGACCTCCAGGTCCAAACTCACCGCCCCGAAAACCCGGACCTGGGGCACCACCCGCTGGACCATGGCGGCCAGGGGAGCGGTACAATATTCGTGGCTCTTAAAAACGATGGCCCCCATCCCGGCCTCAGCCGCCTGCCGGGCCACGTCAATAACGTCGAGCCGGCGTTCGATGTACGGGTCGGGGGCGGCGTGAAGGTGGGTATCAACCGCCCCCTGGAGAATCCGGGCCACAGTCTCGTTCAGCGACATCGGCAGACTCCGGTCTTACGCGAAGAGGGGCTTGGGCCGGAACTTACTTTTCGGTTCGACCTTCTGCTCCCGGTACTCGGCCGCCAGCTTCCCGGCCGGCTGGGTAAGGACATAGACGATTTCATCCACGGCCCCCTCGGCCTTCGCCCGGACCTCCTCGGCCCGCAGGCCGCCCAGCGGGTGGGGGATCACCACCAGCGGCAGCCCCGGCATACCCAGGGCCTGAGCTTCGGTCCGGCCGAGGCTGACAAATTCGTCGGTGCAGATGGTGGCCGTCGGTACCCCCTGGGCCTCAAGCTCAATCGAGTCGTGGACACTCCACGACGTGCAGGACCCTCAGTCGCCGATAGCGTTGACAACCACGTCGCATTCCTGAATAAGCCTCTGGATGACGTCGGGCGGGGCCGGGGCACTGACATTCGGTTTGGTCGTCTGGACGGTGACGGTAACCCCAAACCGCTCGGCCAGCAGGCCCGCAACCCGGTCGAGAAGGATGTCCGCATTCGGCTTTCCGTTCCAGAGGACGCCGAGCCGTTTCCCGGCGAGCGAATCGGGCCGGGCTGCAATCGGCCGCTCCTGAACCCGCATTTCGGCGGTTGGATTCAGGACAACGATTTTGCCCCCTGCCATCCGAGCCTCCTTTACTCAGTTTGGGATCTCACCGCCCTGGCCCTGACCCTGGTCCCCGCCGGCCGGGACACAGTTCTGGTCAAGAAGCTCCGGGTCGGTGATAGCCGACGGGTCGCACTGACCCTGCCCACCTTCCT
>JAUQQI010000073.1:0-2754 GCA_030549955.1 Chloroflexota bacterium | reverse complement strand
GGGCGGCATTGATCTCTCCGCGGCTGAGATGAATGAGGCCTCTGATGCTGTGATAGCGGCTGACGTCCGGGTCGAGCTGGATCGCCCGGGCCATATCGTGCATCGCCTTGTCCAGCTGGCCACCCTCGGCGTAGAGGTGGGCCCGCAGGTCGTAAAGCCGGGCATCACCCGGATTGAGCTCAATGGAGCGGGTCAGTTCGTCGATGGCGGCCTGACGCCGGCCCTCATCCATGAACTGCAAGGCCCGCTCGTAGTGTTCGGCCGCGGCCGCCGTCGGGTTGAGATGCTCGAGGACCAGGAGCCGCAGGTCGTCCCCGAGCAGAAGAAAGGCCAGAATGACCGCCAACACGAGGCCGGCGACCAGCCCCAGGGTAAAGTCGCGGCGTCTAACCGTCACTGGCCTGCACCTCCCGCCGTACTGCGGCCACGGGAACGCGGCCGATTACCCCGTCCCGCTCCAGCGCCGCAATCTCCTCATCACTTAGCCCGAGGAGCTCCTTGAGGATATATTCGTTGTGCTCCCCGAGGCGGGGGGCCGGCCGGATAATCCTGGCCGGTGTCCGGTGGAGCTTGAGGCCCCCGAAGCTGACCGGGTACCGGCCTGCCCCGGGCTGGTCCAGCTCCCGGAAGAATTCCCGGGCCTTGAGGTGCGGGTCGGCCAGGAGTTCCCGCCCGTCGACAACCGCCCCGGCAGGAACCCCGGCCGCCTGGAGCCGGTACATCAGCTCGAGGTGGTCGTGCCGGCGGGTCCAGTCCGCAATTATTGCGTCCAGGGCATCCCGGTTCCGGAGGCGGGAAAGGACGTCGACGAACCGCTCGTCGTCCGCCAGTTCGGGCCGGCCCATCACCCGGCAGAGGGCCGCAAACTCGGCGTCGGTCCCGACCGCGACCGCAATCCAGCGGTCATCCCCGGCGCACGGGTAGACCCCGTGGGGGGCCATGGTCGGGTGCCGGTTGCCCATCGGCCGCTGGACCCGGCCGTTCATGACGTAGTCCATGATGGTCTCGCCGACAATGGCCGTGACGGTCTCCCGCTGGGAGAGGTCAATGTAGAGGCCGGCGGCGGAAGTGGAGGGCCGCTACCACCAGTCCGGCCGCAAGGGCCGCGACAACCGGGTCGGGAATGAAGGTCCCGGTCGCGGTTGGGGCGTCCGGGTTGTAGCCGGTGATGGCCGCCAGGCCGCCGGTTTGCTCCAGGACCGCCCCGAACGACCCGTAAGCCCGTTCGGGGCCGGTCTGGCCCTGACTTGACAGGGAAATCATGATGATATCGGGCTTGATAGCCCGGAGCCTGGGGTAATCGAGGCCGAAGTTTGCCATGACGCCGACCCGGAAGCTTTCAGCCACCACGTCGCTGATTTTAACCAGCCGCTTAAAAACTTCGACCCCTTCGGCGCGGGTCAGGTCAAGGGTCAGACCCAGCTTGTTGTAGTTGCGCTCGATGAACCGGCCCTCCCGGTTCCAGGGCTCATCGCCGGGGTCGGCATTCGGGTAGATAAAGACCCGACCTGCCCCCGGGCCGGGCACCGCTTCCCCGCGCGACATATCGTAGCGGCGGGTCGATTCGACCTTGATCACTTCGGCCCCAAAGGACCCTAGAACCCGCATCGCCAGGGGGCCGGCCCAGACGTGGGTCAGGTCGAGGATCCTTACGCCTTCAAGCGGTAGCCTTCGTTCCACGGTCATCCGACTCTGAACAATATAGCACGTTTTTAGATAACGTTTCGGTCCCGCAAAACCGAGAGGTCCGCCTTCGAGTAGCCAAGCTTGCCGCAGTAGACGGCTTCATTATGCTCGCCGAGAAGGGGCGCCCGGCCCAGGTCCCAGCCGACCTCGTCAAGCCTGAACGGGATGCCCGGATACGTAAGCTTGCCGGCCACGGGATGGTCCACTTCGTGGAAGAACGCCCGGGCCCGGTACTGGGGCGATTCAAGCAGGTCGGGGGGCGTGCAGAGATAGCCTACCGGCACCCGTTCCGCCTGGGCCCGGTGGTAAAACTCCTCGGCCTTCTGGGTGGCAAAGTACTCGGCCAAAATCCCGTCAATTTCGGCCCAGTGGTCCCGCCGGCTGGCCTGGTCCCTGAACCTCGGGTCATCAACAAGCTCGGGCCGGCCGATCAGGCGGGTCAGGGTCGGCCAGTAGACATCCCGGTAAATGATGCTGAGGGTTACGTAGCCGCCGTCGCCGGTCCGGTAGGTTGGGCTCTGGTCCCGCCGGCGGCCCTTGATCTCGCCCTTAAAGGCCCATTCCAGGTTGGCGTAGTGGTGGGCAAAGACCGCCGATTCCAGCAGCGAGACCTCGACGAGCTGGCCCTCGCCGGCGGCCGCGGCGTGGTAGTAAGCAATCAGGCCCCCGGTGAAGGCCAGGTAGCCCGTCAGGTACTGAATCGTGTTACCCCCAACCTTGAGGGGCTCCCGGTCCGGGTCCCCCGCCAGGTACAGGACGCCCCCGAGGGCCTGGGCGACAAGCTCGCCCCCTTTGAAATCCCGGTACGGGCCGTCCTCGCCAAAGTCAGTCACCGAGACGGTAACGAGCCGCGGATTCAGGGCGGCCAGCTCCTGGTGGCCGAGGCCCCGGGCGTCGAGGTACCCGGCCGGGCCGCCGTAGACCAGAATATCGGCGTCGGCGACCAGCCGGCGGAGGATTTTGCAACCTGTGGCCGTATCGAGGTTAAGGGTTATGCCCCGTTTACCCGTATTCAGGTAGAGAAAGAGGCCGCTTTTCTCCGGGTGGGGTTCATCGGCGGGGAAAGGT
>JAUQQI010000106.1:11568-14595 GCA_030549955.1 Chloroflexota bacterium | reverse complement strand
TCTATAACCCCCGGCCGCCGGACTTTCACCACCACCTCGGTCCCGTCGAATAAGGTTGCCGCGTGCGCCTGGCCGATAGAGGCCGCGGCGAGCGGCCTCGGGTCAAAGTGGGCGAACAACTCCTCCGGCGGTCGGCCCAGCTCGGTTGCGATGACCGCTCGCACCGCTTCGACCGGCACCGGCGGGGCAGCATCCTGGAGCTTCGCCAGCTTGGCCTGGTACTCCGGAGGGAGCAGGTCGGCGCGGGTGGAGAGGATCTGGCCGAGCTTGACCCAGGCCGCGCCGAGGTCTTCAAGTGCCATCCGGATGTGCTCCGGGCGGGTGTAGGGCTCGAGGCGGCGGGGGTGGCCGAGGAGGCCGCGGTGGAACGGCATAAAGCGTTCAAGGCCCAGCATCCCCACCAGGTAACCCAGCCCGTGGCGCCCAAGGACCTTCGGCAATCTGTCGGGCACGGTTTGGGCGAGCGTCAGGAGCGTGATCGCCCATGTCGCCTCCTGTTCGCGGGAAACCCCTCCGAACCCAGGAATCCTGCATCGAGCGTACCCGGCTTGGCTGAGGGCCTCCTGAGGTTGCCCTGAGTGACGGCTGAGGGATCGGCGATTCCAGGCCGATGGGGGTTTGATGCGGTCTTCAGTGAACCTTCAGGCTCGTCTCAGCCCGGCTTCAGCGGACAGCCCCATTCTTACTTATGGAGGCCACGGGACAGGAGGCGAAGATGCCCCGGACACCGCCACCACGTGTGCGCGACCCGGTCTGCGGGATGGCGATCGACCCGTCCGCCGCAGCCGCTTCCCGGGTAGTAGCCGGGACCACTTATTATTTCTGCTCTACGCACTGCGCCGACCGATTCGACCGCCAGCACATCCGGTCGGCGACCACCGGGGCCACCGAAGGCACCGGGGTACGCTGGGTCGAGCTGACGCTGGCAGACCTGGATGGACGCCGCGGGGCCGAGCACCTGGTGGCGCGCCTCCTGGCGCTGCCGGGCGTGCGCGCCGCCACGGCCAATCCGAAGACGCGTCTAGCCCGCGTCGAGTACGACCCGCACCAGACCGACGTGGGCGCCATCGTCGCGCACGCCCGCGCCGCCGGCTACACCGTCGGGGTTGCCACGATCGAGCTGGCCATCGAGGGTATCTACTGCGCCGGCTGCATCAGCCTGATCGAAGACCAGCTCAAAGCCACCCCCGGTGTGCTGGCGGCGACGCTGAACCCGGCCACCCAGACGGCCCGGGTCGAGTACCTGCCGAGCGCCGTGGACCTGGGCGCCCTTTTACGGGCTGTCGAGGCGGCTGGCCCTTACCGGGCCAGACCGGTGCCGGCCCCGAGTGAATCGGCCCTGGATAAGGAGGCCGCCGAGCAGGAACGGGAGTACCGGCGGCTGATGCGCAAGTGGTGGTTCGGGGCTGCAGTCGGCGTGCCAACCATGGTGCTTTCGTACCCCTATTTTATCCCGGGGCTGCGGGAGCTATTTCCCAGGGGCAGCCTTCAGCTCACCATTCTGTGGGGCATCCTGGGGCTGGCCAGCCTGGCGGTGCTGGCCTACAGCGGTAGCCAGTTCTTTGTTGGGATGTGGGAGGGCCTCAAACGCCGCCAGGCCAACATGCACACGCTGATTGCCACAGGCACCGGCGTGGCCTGGCTCTACTCTACCATCGTGTTGCTCTTTCCCCAGGTTGTCCCGGCGATGGAATTTGCCGACGTCTACTATGATGTCACCGTTGTCGTCACGGCCCTCGTCGTGCTGGGCCTTGCCCTGGAGGTAAAGGCTCGGGGCCGGACCTCCGAAGCGATCAAAAAGCTGGTCGGCCTGCAGGCAAAAACAGCCCGGTTGGTCCGGGATGGACAGGAGGTCGAGGTCCCTGTCGAGGAGGTGCTGGTCGGTGACATCGTCGTGGTCCGGCCGGGGGAAAAGATTCCCGTCGACGGCGTTGTGGTGGAGGGTAGCTCTTCGGTCGACGAAAGCATGGTCACCGGCGAGTCGATCCCGGTCGAGAAGCACCCCGGCGATGAGGTTATCGGCGGCACCATCAACCAGACCGGGACCTTCCGCTTCCGGGCTACAAAGGTCGGCAAGGACACGGCTCTGGCCAATATTATCCGGATGGTCCAGGATGCCCAGGCCTCCAAGGTACCCATTCAGCGGGTGGTCGACGTGGCGGCCAGCTACTTCACCCCGGCGGTGATGACCCTGGCCATCCTGGGATTTAACGCCTGGTATCTCTTTGGTCCCGAGCCCCGGCTGGTCTATGCCCTCATTGTGGGCGTGACCACGCTGATCATTGCCTGCCCGTGCGCCCTGGGCATGGCGACGCCCATGAGCCTGACAACGGGTATCAGCCTGGCGGCCCAGCATGGCATTCTCATCCGGTCGGGTGCTGCCCTCCAGGCCGCCTCAAAGCTTCAGGTCATCATCCTCGATAAGACGGGCACCATCACGAAAGGCAAGCCGGAACTGACCGATGTACTGGCCGAGGACGGATCCACCGAGGACGAGGTGCTCCGACTGGCGGCCGCCGTTGAGCGGGGCTCCGAGCATCCCCTGGCAATGGCCATCGTCGAAGGCGCCCGGGCGCGGGGTCTCGACCTTCCGGAGGCAATCGGGTTCCGGGCGATTCCGGGCCACGGGGTCGAGGCCGAGGTCGAAGGCCGGCACGTGCTGCTGGGCAATGCGAAGCTACTGGCCGACCGCGGCGTAGCGCTCGGGCGACTGGAGCCGGAGGCGCTCCGCCTGGCCGACGCGGGCAAGACGCCGATGTTCGTCGCCATGGACGGGGTGGCGGCCGGCCTCGTGGCCGCGGCTGACACGGTCAAGGAGGAGTCCATCGCCGCCATCGCCTGGCTCAAGCGGCTGGGCCTGGAGGTAGCGATGCTGACCGGCGATAACTGGCGCACGGCCAACGCCATCGGGCGCCAGGTCGGGGCGAACCGGATCCTGGCCGAGGTCCTGCCCGAGGAGAAGGCCCACGAGGTTCGGAAGCTCCAGCTCGAGGGCAAGCGGGTCGGGATGCTCGGTGACGGCATCAA
>JAUQQI010000106.1:6734-11558 GCA_030549955.1 Chloroflexota bacterium | reverse complement strand
TCAACGACGTTCCCGCGCCGGCCCAGGCCGACGTCGGCTTTGCCATCGGCACCGGCACGGATGTGGCTATCGAGGCATCAGACGTCACGTTGATCAGCGGGAGTCTGCGCGGGGTGGTGCTGGCGATCGAGATCTCCAGGGCCACCATGCGCAACGTCTATCAGAACCTTTTCGGCGCCTTTATTTACAACACCCTCGGCATCCCGGTGGCGCTGGGCTTGCTTTACCCGTTCTTCGGCATTCTGCTCAGCCCGATCCTGGCTGCCCTGGCCATGAGCTTGAGTTCCGTCACCGTCGTGACCAACGCTAACCGGCTCAAGCGCTGGAAGCCCAAGGAGGTGCTGACGTGAGCACCGACCAGGTCATCGTGACCCTCTTGAGCCTTACGGCGGCGGCCACGATTGCATGGCTCTTCTGGGGGCCACGGCGGGGCGGCTACCGCGCCCCGGTCACCAGCGGCGGCTACCAGGAGGCCATGGTCCTGGTGAAAGGCGGCTACACCCCTGACGTCATCGTGGTCGAGCGCGGCCGGCCGGTCCGGCTCCTCTTCCGGCGGGAGGAGACGGCGGTGTGCTCTGAGATGGTCATCCTGCCGGATTTCGGCAAGAGCGCCCGGCTGCCCGAGGGGGAAATTGTCCCCATCGAGTTTGTGCCCCTCAAGCCCGGAGAATACGAGTTCACCTGCCAGATGGGCATGCTCCGGGGCAAACTTGTCGTGGAGTAATTCAGAAACCGGAGGACCAAAATGCGCAGAAGTCTTGTAGCCGCTGCCATCGCTCCACTCGGACTCCTTTTCGGGCCGCCAACGGCTGGCGCCGATATGCCCGCGCCGGGCGGTAGCGAGTTCGGGCAGCACATCGCCAGCATGGCGCCCGGGCACCCCAGGGACCACGGCCCCATGTTCGGAGCATGCGTCAGCGCTATGGCCACGACCGACAACTGCCCTCACCACTGAGGTTTGCCGTGACGGAGAAGCTGGCCATCGGGTTAATGGGCTCGGCCGACGGGTCGTTTCCCGAAGAAATCTGGGCAAAGGTTTTCCAGCTCGGCCGGGCGGTCGCTGAGCGCGGCTGCATCCTCATTACCGGCGGCTGCCCGGGCCTGCCCTACGCGGCCGTTCAGGGCGCCAGGGCGGCCGGCGGTCTGGTCGTCAGCATTTCTCCAGGCCTTTCCCGGGACGAACATCTCTACAAGTATGAGTCGCCCGTCGAAGGTTTTGACGTCCTCATTTGCACCGGCTCCGGGCTTATGGGCCGCGAGGTGGAGACCATCCGCAGCCCGGAGATAATTGTCATTGCTGGCGGCCGCTCGGGGACGCTTGCCGAACTCGCCATCGCCTACGAGGAGGGCAGGCTCATCGGCGTGCTCACCGGCACCGGTGGCATTACCGGGGTCATCCCCGAGCTTGTGCCCCACTTCGGCAACAAACCCACGGGCGCGGTTGTGCTGTATGACGACGACCCAGACCGGCTGCTCGATCGGTTGCTGGAGTACTACCGCACCGAGCGTTACAAGGGCCCGAACTGCTCCTGCCAGCCGGCTGCAGGGAAGGGCTGACAGGATGGATACAGCGGTTGCGCTGGTAAAAACCTATCTGAAGCTGTGCGGTTATCTCGTCCTCGTCGAGCTGCCCGTGCGGGCCGCAGACCACCAGGGGGTACTACGACCTGACAGACCTGGAAGTGGTTGCGGTGCGCTTTCCCCACTCGCCGCGCCAGCCCGGACGGGAAGCTGCTCCGGTCGACCTGTTGCTGGGGACCGACCCGCGGCTTGAGACCTTCGAGACGGGCGTCGATGTCCTGGTCGGCGAGGTTAAGGAAGGACGCGCCCGCCTGAACCCGGCCCTAACCCGGTCCCAGACGGTCGCCTTTGGCCTGCGGCGGGTGGGCTGCTGCCCCGAGCCGGAGGTCGAGCACACAGCTCGGCGCGTGGTCGACGAGGGCTCCGCCTGGATGCAGATGCCGGGCGGGGTCCCGTGCCGGGCCCGTCTCGTCGCCTTTGCAGGCTATGGGATGGTGGATGAACCGGGCATGGTCACTGGCCCGCTGGCCCACTGCGTCGAATTCATCACGCAGCGCCTGCGGGAGGCCCGGGAGGTGGCCGCCGGCGCCCGGTTTAAGGACCCCGTCCTCGGGCTGTTTGTCCTCCGGGCGAAGCTCGGTCAGGACCGTGAGCCGACCTGATAGAAAGCCCTCAAACTCCGCCCGCGTGCCCTGGCAGGAATCTTGCCGGAGGCACCGGCCAGGCTTAAACCTGGCTATTTGGCGTATTTTGCCGGGTCCCGGTCGAAGGCGGCCTTACAGCCTGGCGAACAGAAATAGTAAGTTTTTCCCTGGTATTCGGACTTCGCCGCCGCCAACTCCGGGTCGACGTCCATCCCGCAGACCGGGTCCCTGACCTTCTCAGCCATCTTCGTCGCCTCCTCTCAATGTCCCATGCCCGGCATCCGGGCCGGCATCGTCGGCGTCGGCTGGGGCCCGGCGGTCGCGACCGCCGGATTCCCCTCATAGCGTATCACCTGGATGAGCCCGCCGGGCTCAACGCCCTCGTTTTCGGTGTGGTGAAGCTCGTGGCAGTGAAAGACCCAGACACCCGGGTTGTCGGCAATAAAGACGATGTCGTAGGTCTCGCCGGGATTCACCGTCAGCGTGTTCATTACCTGCTGAAGCTCCGGCCGGATCGGCTCGCCATCCCTGGCCACGACCTTAAAATCGTGGCCGTGGAGGTGCATCGGGTGGGCCAGGTTTGAGATGTTGACCAGCCGCACCCGGACGATATCCCCCTGCCTGACTACCCACTCAGGTGTCGCCGGGAAGGCCTTGCCGTTGATGGTGAACCAGTTGTAGTTCATGTTCATTCCGCCCATCTGGGCGCCGGGCATCTGATGCTGCCCTCCGGCCTGCCCCTCAGCCAATATCCAGCCCCCGAGCATCATGGAAAATTCCCGGTCAAATTTCGGCTCATCCGGTTGCTGCGGGTCGATAATAAAAAGCCCGTAGAGCCCGTTATCGATCTGTTCGACCGAATTAATGTGCGGATGGTACATGAAGGTGCCGGCGTGGGAGGCTACGAACTCATAAGTGAAGCTCTCGCCCGGTTTCACCGGGGCCTGGGTGAAGGGCGGCACCCCGTCCATGCTGTTGGGGACGTGGAGGCCGTGCCAGTGGATGGTCGTCTCCTGGTCCAGCTCATTCTTGAGGACAACCCTGACCGTATCGCCTTCGGTGACCCGAATGGTCGGGCCGGGCACGGTCCCGTTATAGGTTATGGCCTCGGTGGTTCTGTCCGGCACCAGCCCCCAGACTGCTTTCCGGGCCACCAGATTGAACTCCCGAACCCGGCCCGTCGGCCTGACCTCCTTTGCGGTCCCGAGCCTGACGCTCAGGTCATTGATGGCGGCCCCGGGGACGGAATCCCCAGGGTTCGATAAGGCTCCCTGGCCGCCTGTTCCGCCTGACCAGGGCATCCCCCGCGGCCAGGCCCTCACGACCAGAAAGGCTATCCCCAGTACGGCTGCTACGGTCAGGATCCTTCCGGTCACTTGTCACCTCCGTTAAGCTGACAGGCTAAGGTCACCGGCTCCTGGGCCAGGCTGCGTCTGGCACTGCGCAACGTCCGCAGGCTGAGTCCGATGCCGACCAGATTCATGATGATCCCGAGGGCCATCAGGGGCACCCGCCACTCGGCCAGGAACCCGGCCACGCTTGCTGCGGCTGCCAGGCCCAGCACCGGGATAATATCCGTCGCGTGGTGGGCGCAGCAGGCCACCATGGCCACGGTCGATGTGCCGGTCCCCAGGCCTGCAGCCCCGGCGGCTGCCCTGGAAGCCCGCCGGAGTTGTCTCAGGTAAACGTACAGTCCCACCTGAATGCCAAAGCCGGCGGCCAGGGCCAGGACGAAGGGCCAGTCTGTGGCCAGGAGCTCGAGCACGTGGTCGGCCGACCGGGATGCTGCCCCAACGATAGCTCCATAAAGCCCGAGGAGCGCCGTTGCAGCCCCCAGACCCCAGCCGACCGGTCTGACCCACCTGTCAACCAGTCGGATTTTTGCCAGCTGGATGGTTACGGACCTGGTCAATTCCCCGATGCCCACCGGCGCTGTCTAAGTTCTAACCTCGAAAGAGAGAACCCGCTCAGGGACGCCGGCCAGGTTCCGCACCACCAGGGAAATTTGACCAGAGAGGTTATCGGGCACCGGGAAGCGCAGTTTGCCCGCCCGGTGGTGGGAGTCCCTCCGCTCATCCTCCCAGCCGGCGGCCTGGAACTCCCGGCCAGAGGCGTCCCGAAGCACAGTGTTGGCCGCGACATCGAATCGGGAAAGGTCGACCGAATGGGTGTCGAGGGTCAGCCTGAAGACCAGCTCCCGATCCTGGATCCCGACCCAGACCGCCCCAACGGTGACCCCGCCAGCCCCGCCGTCCCGGACCGAAGGGCTGGCCGGTCGGGGCGCATCCACCGGACGGGACGAAGCCGGGGTCTGAGCTGCCGGTCTGGCGGCTGACCCGCAGGCGGCCGCGAACAGGCTAAGGAGAGCGACCAGGGTCAGACTCACAGCTAGCCTTCCCATAGTCAGCGGACCCCCACGGGATCAGCCTTTAAACCGCAGGCCTGGAAAACGGCTTCGAGACTTTCCCAGGCCACCTTTTCGGGATCGTACTCGATGTAAGCCATTTCGGTCGCCGGGTTCACGTAAACCCTAATCACACCGGCTAACCTGCCCAGGGCCCGCTCGAGGGTCAGGGCACCCCCGCCGCCACAGGTCAAACCGTAGATGGCCACGGTTACCCTCCGCGCTCCCATTGCTGTCGCCAAGCGGGAACGTGAC
>JAUQQI010000106.1:1122-6724 GCA_030549955.1 Chloroflexota bacterium | reverse complement strand
CCCTTCGCGCGCCCATTGCGGTGCCCAACCGGGAATGTAGCGGCCGAGCCTGAGGCTGAGCTGAAAGGCGGCAGAAAAAAACCTGAAAATCTGCGGCTTTTCAGCGTTTCAGGGGCAAGCTGACCCGGACGGTGGTGCCCTTTCCCGGGGCGCTTTCCAAGCTGATGTCGCCGCCGTGTTGCTTAACCACCCACCGGGCAATGGGGAGGCCCAGGCCGGTCCCATCGGGGTCCAGTTTTCGGGCGGCCTCACCCCGGTAGAATCGCTCAAAGACGTGGGGGAGCTCTTCCGGGCCGATGCCGACACCGGTGTCCCAGATCACAAGCTCGGCGCGGCCGTCCGCACGGCGAAGCTCGACCACGATGCGGCCGTCGGCCGGGGTGTACTTGACCGCATTGTCCAGCAAGATGAGAACCAATTGTTTGAGGCGGTCGGGGTCGCCTTCGACCAGGGCCGGCTCAATCCAGCCTACCTCCAGTCGACGGTTGCCGGCAACCCGGCCTGCTTCGGCAACAGCCTCAAGAACCACCCTGTCCAACTCCACCGGCCAGCGTCGCAGCGCCAGGCCGGCATCGGCCCGGGCCAGGGTCAGCAAATCGCCGACCAGTCGGGCGAGACGTCGGGCCTCCCGGTCGGCCTGGAGAATGGCCTGTTCCCGCTCGGCTGCAGGCATCTCGGGGTACCGCCGCAGCAGGCCCAGGTTTGCCTGAATGACGGTCAGGGGAGCCCGGAGTTCATGGGAGGCATCGGCTACGAACCGCTGCTGAGCCTGGTAAGCCGCCTGAAGGCTGGCAAGCATGGCATTGAAGGTCGCCGCCAGCTCACCCAGCTCGTCACGCCGGCCCGGCTCCGGGACGCGCCGGCCAAAGTCGCCGGACCGGGCAATGGCGCCGGCCACTTCGGTCAGGAGTCTGACCGGGCGGATAGCGCCCCCGGCAACCAGATACCCTGCCGAAAAGGCAACAATGGCCCCGGCGCCGGCCACCAGCGGCACCAGCCGCCGGAACAGGGCGGTTGCGGCATCCCCCTGCTCCAGGGATACGGCACCTAACAGCACATTCCCATCCGAAAGGGGAACCGCATACAGCCGCCAGCGGGTCCCATCGGCCCCGACCGCAAGGCCGAGCAGGCCCGGCTCTGGCCGCACCGACCTGAGGGGCGGGGCAAGGCCGACCAGGAAGTCGAATGGGACCGCCGCCGACAGCCGGTCCGGCCACACCCCGGGAACCACGTCGGCGCCGGGGGACGCGGCGAGGACCCGCCCGTCGGGGCCGTAGAGGCGCAGGATAAGGCCGGGCACCCCGGGGGTCCGGATGTAATCGGCGGCTTCGGCTGCCGGCGCTGCCTGGTATTCCGCCTGAATATGCCGGGTCAGGGCCACCAGGGTATAATCCAGGTCATCGTAGTGACCCCTGGTGTGAAGGGCGTAAGTAAGCAGGGTGGTGCCGATTACAACCAGGCTTGTGAGGAGTCCGTACCAGAGGGCAAGCTGCAGCCGCAAAGACACCGGCTTTATTCCTCCCGGAGGACGTAGCCCATGCCCCGCACCGTCTGAATCAACCGCCGCTCACCGCCGGCCTCCAGCTTCTGCCGGAGCTGCTTGATGTAAACCTCCAGGATATTGGTATTGCCCCCAAAGTCGTAGCCCCAAACCCGGTCCATCAGGAACTCCTTAGAGAGCACCCGCTCCGGGTACCGGAGGAACAGGTAAAGCAGCTTGTATTCGGTGGCTGTAAGTTCAACGTCGCGGTTGCCGCGGCGGGCCCGTCGCCTGCCCGTATCGAGGACCAGGTCCTCGTAGCGCAGCACCTCAGGCTGCTCGAGCTGCCGGCGTCTCAAGAGCGCCCGGACCCGGGCCACCAGAACTTCGAAGGTGAACGGCTTGACCACGTAGTCGTCGGCGCCCTCGGTCAGGCCCCTGACCTGGTCAGCCGGGGCGTCCCGGGCCGTGAGCATCAGCACCGGCAGGTGCGGGTCGGCAGCCCGCAGGCGCCGGAGCACCTCGAACCCGTCCAACCCCGGCATCAGGATATCCAGAATGACCAGGTCCGGCAGACGCTCCCGGGCGAGGGTTAGTGCCTCCTCCCCGGACCCGGCCGTGTCCACCGCAAACCCCTCGTAACTGAGGCCCCGCCTCAGCACATCCCTGACGGCCGGGTCGTCATCCACAACCAGAATTCGGGCTGCACCCATGGTTCGACCTGCCACCAGCTAAATTGTGCACCAGCTGGCCCGACCCGCAGGACGGTCAGAGTTTTACCCGCAACCCGGATGGACAAGCTGCCCGGGCCAGATGAGGTTCGCCGCCGGCCAGCTCTGCCAGACGGTCAGCCCAGCAAGACCCAGGGCCGCGACGAACAGGACCCTAACGGGCGAGGACGGCGCTCATAACCTTCAGGCCGAGCTCCATCCCCTCCCACGGCAAGCCGGCGTGGAAAGGCTCGCCGTTGCGGAACCGCCAGGGCAGGTAGATGCCCAGCAGGGTCTTGCCGAGACGCCACAGCCGGGAACTTCCGACCCTGTAGAGGCCGACGGCATCCTCCCGGACTTCAACCGGCAGGTCCAGCCGACCCGTCACCCGAAGGGGCACCTGGGCAAAAGTCGCCTTATCGAACTGCTCCATCACACACATGCTGGTCGGCTCGAACCGAAGCTTCGGCTCCTGACCCATCACCCGGGCCGCAATCTGCTCGGCGGCAGTATCGGCCTGGAGAAGGGCCAGAAACGCCTGCTTTACCGGGAAATCGGCCGCGTCGCCTACGGCGTAGATGTTCGGCTGGCCAACAACCTGCCGGGTCTCAAGGAGCGTCTGGATGAAGCCCCGGTCGTCAGCGGGAAGGTTCGGGAAACTGGCGGCGGCAACGTAGGGCGGGAAGGAGATGAGCAGGTCGTACCCAGCAATTTCACCGTTCCGGTAAAAGACCCGGCCAGGTTCGACCCGCTCGACCACGTATTGGGTATGGCCGGCGATGCCCCGCCGTCCGAACTCGTCGGTGACGACCGTGTGCAGCCTCGGCCCAAAGGCCTGGATGAAGCCCTGCTCGTAGGTGGTATAGGTTATCGAGACCCGGGAACGGACCCCCTGCTTCCGCAGCCAGGTGTCGAGCATAAAGACGATTTCGTACAGGGGCCCCGAGCACTTATTGTTTGGCGGCACAACGAAAAGGACCTCCTGGGTCTGACCCTCCCGGGCCTTTTCGACCAGCTTCTGAATCCCGGACCTCAGCCGCAGCATCTCTTCGGGCGTCCAGATCGTGTAAGCATACTCGGCAAGGCCCGGGACTTCCTCGGGCCGCATCCCGGCGCCGGTGGCCACGACCAGGTAGTCGTACGGAATGACCTGGCCGTCGGCGCGGACCTCCTGTCGGGCCGGGTCAATCTCCCGGACCGGCGACAGGACCAGGACGATCTCCTTGCGCCGGGCCGGCTCGGCCAGGGGTATCATGAGCCGCTCAGGGTCAAGGCCGAACGGAATGTAGATCGTATTCGGTTTGAAGAGAAACCGGTCCCGGTCCGAGACCAGGGTGATATGGGCCCGCTCACCAAGCCGCATCCGCAGGTAAAAGGCGGCTTCAAGACCCCCAAACCCACCGCCCAGAACGACGATTCGCGGCCGGCTGGAATAGGCTTGCACGCCCATTGCTTGTCTCCTCCTAAGCCAAACTAGCGTTAGCTTGGGATCCCGGGTGGACCGGGATTCCCCCCATCCACTTTGACTTTACCAGCAGGCCCGGTGGGCCTGCCCCACCAGGACGGGGAGTTTTTACGCCGGCCACCCCTACCCGTTGGGGCAGGGGACGTGCCGGACCCTGATTGCACGTTCCGGCTGAGCGTTCGATACGGTGGTATAACCAGTCTGGATGTTCGGCCTGATAATTTCGAACCTTCGACGCCGCCCGGTCAGGTCGGTACTTACGGCGCTGGGCATCGCCCTGGGTGTTGCCACAGTCATCCTGATGGGCTCGGTCGCCGCCGGCGTCGGCCGGGGATACGTTGGTATGCTTACCGGCCAGGGCGCTTACGTCCTCGTCTACCAGGCCGGTTCCGGAGGACCCCACCTGAGCAACCTGAGCGAGAGCCTCCGAAACCGGCTCGCGGCCCTCCCGGAAGTAAAAGAAGTTTCCCCGGTAATTCTCGGATTTGTTGGCACGGCCGAAGCGCCTTACTTCGTCTTGTACGGATATGAGCCCGGTTCGCCAGCCCTTAGCCGGTTTAAAATCCTGGAAGGCCACTCCCTGAGCCCAAGACCCAGGTTTCCCGAAGCAATTCTTGGACGACAGGCGGCCCAGACCCTCAAAAAGCGGGTCGGGGACCTGGTGAATTTTTCGGGCCGCAACTACCGGGTCGTCGGAACCTACGAGACGGGCCTGAGTTTCGAAGACGCCGGCGCTGTAGTCAGTCTGAGGGAGGCCCAGCAATTGTTTAAGCGCCCGGGCCGGGTCAGCGGCTTCCAGCTGGTTCTCAAAGAGCCCCGGCTTGAAGGGGCCCTCAGGACCCGAATCGCTGCAAACTTCCCGGACCTGACCGTCTCCAGCTCATCGGATATCGGCGAGGCCCAGTTCGTCACGCAGGTTACCGACAGCTTTGGCGCCGCCATCTCATTCATGGCCATATTTATCGGAAGCCTGGGCATGATGAATGCGGTTTTAATGTCTGTCTTCGAGCGGACCCGGGAGGTCGGGGTCATCCGGGCCTGCGGCTGGAGCCGGGGCCGGGTGCTCGCCATGGTCCTGGGCGAATCCCTCGTACTGAGCCTCTCGGGGGCCATGGTCGGGCTGGCCGTGGGCACGATGGGGGCAGAACTCTTGGCCCAGGTCCCGGCTGTCGCTTCGCTGGCCCAGCCTCAGCTCACCGCATCCCTCTATGCCCAGGGGCTGCTGGTCGCGGTCGCGGCCGGGCTTCTCAGCGGCGCATACCCGGCCTGGCGGGCCGCCAACCTTACTCCCATCGAAGCCATGCGGGCTGAAACCGACACGGGCCGCTCCGGGGCCATCGAGGCGCTCGCAAGACTCGGGCCTTTTCTGGGCGGCCTGACGGTTCGGAACCTTCTCCGGCGTCCCATCCGGACCAGCCTGGCCGTGGCCGGCATTGGCATTGGTGTTGCGGTCATTGCGGGTCTTGGGGCCATAACCGAGGGCTTTGTCGTTCAGATTACGGATATTTTTGGCAAGGCTGCCGCCGACCTTGTCGCCATCGAGGCGAATGTCGTTGATATGGACCTCAGCCGCATCGACGAAGGGCTCGTGCGCCGGATTGCCACCATGCCCGGGGTCGAGCGGGCCTCTGGGGTGGCCATTGGGGCCCTCATCGGGGAAGGCGGTCCGTTCATCATCGTTATCGGTGTAAACCCGACCGACGAGTATATAAAGCATTACCGGGTAACCGAAGGCCGGCCTATCGCCGGGTCCCGGGAAGCCCTGCTCGGCCGGAAGCTCGCCGACAGCCTGAAGAAACGGGTCGGCGAGACGGTTATCTTCTCGGGGCGGGTTTTCCGGGTTGTTGGCATCTTCGAAACCGGGACAGGCTACGAGGACGGGGCCGCGGTTGTCGGACTGCGGGAGTTCCAGGCCATATTTAATCGGCCGCGGCTTGTAAGCTTTAT
>JAUQQI010000106.1:0-1112 GCA_030549955.1 Chloroflexota bacterium | reverse complement strand
GCTCCGGCCGGGGGTCGACGCCGAGCTGATGCGGCGTCAGATCGAGGCCGAGTTTCCGGAGATTTCTGTCTCCCGCACCGCTGAGTTTGCGTCCAGAACACAGGACATCCAGACAACCCGGGCCCTGGGCGGGTTTCTATCCCTTATTGCGATTGTAGCCGGCGGTATCGGGATCCTGAACACGATGGTTATGAGCGTTTACGAGCGGACCCGGGAGCTTGGAATCCTGCGGGCGCTGGGCTGGTCCCGCTGGCGGGTCCTGGAAACCATTCTACGGGAGTCCCTGGTCCTGAGCTTCATCGCTGGACTGGCCGGCCTCGCTTTCAGCTGGCTGCTTGTGACCGGTCTCACGTTAATTCCTGCTTACGGAACGGTCATCCAGGGCGTCTACAGTCCGCCTTTGCTCGGGCAAATTGCGGTTACAGTCCTGGTACTGGGCCTCCTTGGCGGATTTTATCCGGCCTACCGGGCCGCCCAGCTCATGCCGGTCGAGGCCCTGCGCTATGAGTAGAAGAAAAGCCCCGAGGTGAGGAGATATGCGGCGCTGGATTGTGGTCGGGCTTCTGATTCTGGCGGTAGCCGGGTACCTTGCTTACCGTCAGCTAGCGGCTCCGGGCCGACAGCCTGAGACACAGCCCGTCGCCCCGGAGATACCCCCGACCATCTCAGCCTCCGGCGTCGTTCTTCCAATCCGGTCCGTCAGGCTGAGCTTTGCGACGGCCGGGCGGGTCGGAGCCGTCCTGGTCGAAGAAGGGGACGCCGTTCAAGAGGGCCAGACTCTCGCCCGGCTTGATGCGGCCAGCCTGGAGCAGAACCTTGAACGAGCCCGGGCAACTCTCGAAGCCGCCCAGGCAACCCTCGCGAAACTCCTCGCGGGCCCGCGGCCCGAAGACATCGCGGTCGCCCAGGCCGAACTCGCCGCGGCTGAGGCTGAACTCGGCAGGCTAAAGGCTGGTCCCAAACCGGAGGAGATTGCCGCGGCCAGGGCGAATATGGAAAAGGCGGCCGCGATCGTTCGCCTGCGCCAGGCCGACTACGATAAGGTCAAATGGCGAACGGACGTTTCGGCAACCCCACAGTCGGTCGCCCTCGAACAGGCAACCCTGGATTAT
>JAUQQI010000086.1:8940-14657 GCA_030549955.1 Chloroflexota bacterium | reverse complement strand
CCTCGTCATCTCAGCGAGTCCGGCACCCTTCCCGCCGAGCAGGTCTCGCATCTGGGCGTTCCCTTCCTCGAAAAGATAGACCCATTTGTAGCCAACGACCTGGGTCAAGGGAGACCTCCAGTTCCGTGAATATGTCTTCATCCCATTATATCACGGGGGTTCGGAGGACTCCGGCTATGGACTGCCGCCCGGGGAACCCCCAATGCCGGAGGCCTCCTTTGGGCCTTGCCGCAGGCCCACGCCCGGGGCAGGGATCAAACCCCTGAGCCGGAGCTAACGGTCGGTCTTGACCCTGCAGCCAGCTTCCAGGTTTAAAATGCAGTCGGCGAGTGCGCCTGCTGGTATCCGGTGACGCGGCAGGTTCATCGAATCACGTAGGGACCGGAGACGGACCGGTAGGCGCAGAAGAGGTTGGAGTACATGGTGAGTTCGCTGCCGGAGATGCTTACCGCCTGGGCGATTATCGCCCCGTTGAGGGTGCTGGCCCGGGCGTTACTGATGTTGACCATCGAGAACGGGGCGTAAACCACCCCGACCCAGCTGTTGTCGTTACCTGAGAGCTGGATCCCCGCACCCGAGGTCGAGCAGTAATCAGCACTCCGGTAGTAAGAGGCGAGCACGATGCCGCCGGTGGAACACTGGTCGCTGGCCGGCTTGTAGTAGCTCAGGCGGGAGCCCCCGCTAAGCTCAATGGTGCCCCGGGCGACGATGGTGACGTTCTCGCCGACGATGCGTCCGCCGCCCTGGCCGAGCCTGACGTTCCCTTCCACAAAGTAGAGGCCAGACTGAAGCCGGCCGTCGTTGATATACGGCGAGTTCTTATTCAGGTCCCCGTTGATGTGGTAATATCGACCCTCGGCCCGGGCGGCTTCGGCTGCCGCCCCGCCCGGCGCAAACATTTCGATGGGCCAGTTAAAGGGCATCGGCTGGGGGGTCGTCTGGCTCGGGTTCCCGGCCGGCGGGTTGTAAGTTATTTTATCCGGGTTGCCTGTTTCGACCCCCAGCACGCTTTCGACGGTGCCGTTAATAACGATCCCCTGGCCGCCGGCGTTGATTTGCATGTTGGCATTACTGTGCAGGGCCCCCGTAATCCAGACATCCGACGCCTGTATATTGAGGGTGCCCTGGCTACAGCGGGAATTCCCGCCGACCCAGATGGCCCAGGTGCCCCCGCTGGACGGGTTCGCGATTCGGGCGACCGAACTGGCGCTGACGTTGCCCAGGTTGATACCGAGAACCCGGATGAAGAACGTATCGAAGGCCGCATAGGCAACGACCCGGACGCCCCGGGCCTGGGGCGGGATGTAGCCCAGGTCGCCGACCTGAATGGTGCCGATCTGCTGGTCCACAGTATCGGTGTAATAGGCTTCCCAATGGACGTCCCGCAGCAGGGGGCGATTACCCCCGGCATACCGCTCGATGGCCCGGCGGACCTCAGCGTCTGTAGTGTAAGCTAGACCGTCACGCAACTTGCCGGCCCCCGCCAGGGCGGCTGAATCCGCCAGGTTCTGAATGAGCCGGCGCTGGGCATAGGCGTAGCCGCCGTCGATGGCAAGGCCAACCATCGCAACCAGGGCCACAATGGCCAGGGCGACCATAACCAGGCTCTGGCCCTGGTCTGTCTGACGTGCCGGGGGCCCGGTCCGTGCGGTCACTGGTCCCACCTTCCTCCTACTCGGTCATGACCACCGAAGAGGCAGTCAGCCTTACTTCAAGGGGAATAAGCGGGGTGATCGGCCGGTATTTATACGTCACGGTAGCCGTGATCGTCCGGCCGAAGCCGGAACGCAGTACCCAGTCGGTCTCGGGGTAAATGTGGAAGGTCAGGGTCGCCTCGGGCCCGCGGCCGTAGTCCGGACCTTCCCAGTACCTGCCACCGGCCGGAACCTGCTTCCAGCAGGGAACCGAAGGGCTGGTGTAATCAGCCCCCCCACAGTCGGTTTGGAGGGCCACGCCCCGGGCAAGTCCGGCGGCGATTGCGGCCGCATTGGAGCGGGGGTTAGTTACATCCCCGCTAAAGTCCTGATGGCTGAGGGGTTGATGCTCGGTGGCGACCGCGTACCGGGCCGCTTCCCGGGCCATGTTCGATATGGTGATGTACTGGTAGACCCCAAAACCCAGGTCAAAGATGCCCATGAAAAGCAACATTACAATCATCAGCCCGAGGGCGAACTCGAGCAGGCTCTGGCCTCTGCCCTTCATCGGGCGCCTCCCGACCCACCACCGGCCCCAAGGGCAGTCCCGCTGGCCGCGCTCACCCGGAGCTGAAAGCTCTGCCCGTCCCGGGGGTCAAGGGCAGTAATCCGCCACTCCGGGGTCGGGGCGTCAGCGGGCTTTAGGAGCCGGACGGTGAGGCTCGCCGCCGGCCGGGCCTTCAGGAACTCTTCGCCCCCGGCCCGGAGAAAGGCGTCAAGGGCCGCGTCACTGTCCACCTTCCAGTCCAGGAACACCACTTCCTCCAGTTCTGAGCCGAGGACCGTTTCCGGGCCGGCCTCGGCCCGGCCATCAGCCACGGTTACGATGAGGGCCCCACCGTCACCAGTGCCCGAAACGAAGTAAAAAGCCCAGGCTCCCCGGCCGGTTCGCAACCGGGCCGGGGTCGGATTCTGCCAGGAGGTCGAGACGAGGACAAGCCGCGCATCGGACCGCCAGGCCCGCCCGACCTGGGCCGCCGCCCGGAAAGCGGCCCTGGCCGTGACGTCAGTCGGCCTGACATCGGACGGCCGGGTTACACCCAGACCGGTGCTGCAGCCGGCCAGGATAAGGCCGCCGGCGATCAGCAGAGTCAGGCCGAATCCCTTCAGGGTGAGCATGTTCCGCCAAAGTTCTCAAGAAGCAGGGTTACCTGTGTTGTCTGGCCGCCGGTTACGGTCACGCCCGGCACGGTATCCGTATAGGCCCTGCCCTCAATGCACAGGCTGCCGTTTACGGTGTAGGTGCCGGCCGGCACGTTCGAGACGGTGAACTGGCCGTCCGAGCCCGCCAGGGTCTGCGCAACCAGGGTGCTTCCGGAAAGGACCTTTATCGTCGCCCGCGGCCCAAGACCCAGCCCGCTGGAGGTCGAGACCCAGACGGTGCCCTGAATCTTACCGGTCGGGCCCGGGGTTGGCGTCGGAGTCGGCGTGACGTTAGCGGGGGTTGGGGTCGGGGTGGCGGCAGTACCCTGGACGGCGATGGGATAGGGCACGCTCACGTTGTTAGCCTCACTGCCTTCCCGGACCTGATTGTAGGTGTCCACCTGGGCCTGGAAGAAGTGGGAACCGGGGCTTGAAAACGTGTAGGTGAAGGTGACCGTCTTCGACGCCCCGGGCGCAAGGCCGTTGACCGCCACCCAGGCGAAGCCGGGGCTTCCCGGTACTGGCACCTGGTCGACGTAGGCATCGACGTAGAAAAAGCCCGTTACCGGGGCGCTGGACGCGTTCTGGACCGTTACCCTGACCGTAACCGGCTCGCCGACCCGCGGCTCCTGGTTGGGCCTGGGGCCCTGGGCCGAGAGGCTGCTGACGAGCAGGTCAGGAAGGGTTGCCGGCGTCGGAGTCGGGCTCGTTGTGGGCGTCGGGGTCGGCGTGGGCGGGTTCCCACAGACGACGGCGACTACATTCGAAGGCGAGCCCTCCTGGCCGCCGGCATCCATGGCCGTGACCACATAGTCATAACGGGTGTTGTTATCGACGGTGACCGCAAAGGACGTGTTGGCTGTGCTCGCGATAAAGATAAAGGTCCGACCTAAATCGGCCGACTGGTAAACGTTGTACCGGGCGGCTCCGCTGACCGGGGTCCAGCTCAGGGAGTTCTGGGTGACGGTGATGCCCCCGGTTGTTGTGACCGTGCAGGTCCCGGAAAGAACCGGGGCCGCCAGGGCCACCGGCGTCGGCGTCGGGGTAACGGTGCCCGGCGTTGGGGTTGAGGTCGGCGTGCCCCCAATGGTCACGTTTATGTTAGCAACCCCGTTAGCCGGGAGGAACCCTGTAGCAGAGCCGGTAAACAGGCCCGACGTAGCCCGGACGGTGTAAAACCGGTTACCCGGCAGGGGCGATCCCGCGCTGGTTGAATCGACCCGGTAATTGCCGGTCGCGTCGGTTACAGCCGTGGCGATAACCGACCCGTCCAGGATGACCTCAACAAAGGCCCCGGATTGGGTCGAGCCGTCGGTCTTGAAAACTGTCCCGTAAATGGCCTGGCCGTAAGCCACGAGCTTCGGCGTGGGTGTTGGGGTCGGCGTCGACGTGGGCGTCGGGGTAGGCGTCGGGGTCGGGCTGCCAGTGCCAGTTGGAGTCGGGGTCGACGTGGGCGTCGGCGTAGCCGCCCTCGGGGTTGGGGTTTCGGTCGCCCGCCCTCCCCCGCCCCCACCTGACCTGGGCGTCGGCGTCGGGCTCGGAACCGGGGTCGGGCTTGCCGTCGGGGTCGGGCTGGGGGTCGGGGTCGGCAGGGCCTCCATCCCCAGCGCAATGGGCATCACCGAATGGACCGAAATGGGAATTACCGTCGGCAGGGTCGGTCCGCCCCACCAGCCAGTCATTGCGTTAACGAACTGCGAGAAAAAGAGGCTGGTCTGACTGTAGACCAGCGTCACCGTAACCGTGCCGCTCAGGAGGGGTTTGTTCACCGGGTCGATGATCCCGTACCGGTAGGTCTCCGTGACCACGCTCATCCAGATGCAGGCACAGCCAGGTGAATAATCAAGGGTCCGGGCGGCCTCGTTGACGACGATTTCCGAGACCTGATCGGGTGGGGTATCGGGGTAGACGCTCACGTGGCGGGCCCCGGTCCGGGCGGCGTGGCTTACGGTAACGTACGAGAAGAACACCCGGGCAAAGTCCAGGATCCCCAGCATCAGCAAAAACAGAAGGGGCGTGACCAGGGCCAGCTCAACCAGGCTCTGGCCCCGGGTCGGCGAGACACCAGGGGCGCGCCAGTCCTCAGGCTCCGACATTTCAGGCCGATGGGCCCCGGTTGATGGTCCGGGCCCGGCAACGGCGACCGCTACCGGGCCCGGACCAGAGACCGCGTCTGTAAACGGCCGACGAAAACCTCCGCCCCCAGCAGAGCTAACGTTGCAGGGCGCTTACGACGGAGCTGAAGACACTGCGGACCTCTTGGCCAAGGAGCATCAAAATAGCAATGACGACGATGGCCACTAGAAAGAGGATTAATGCGTACTCGACGAGGCCCTGGCCCTCTTCATGACGGATATCCGGCAACATTTGATTCGCTCGCCTCCTCTCAAGATTCCGGCGGGCAAGGCGCCCGGCCTGGTGCCTGCCACCCCGGTCACTACCAGCATATAGCGGCTGTCCTCACCCGTCAATAGTACGTTCGTACAGGAAAAATAAAATGGCCTGATCCGTCCGCGGCGCGGATACCCGGTTCAGCCGCCTAGGGCCCGGACAACGGAGGTGAAGACAGTCCCAATCTGCGGGCCGAGCAACACGAGCACGGCAATAACGACGATGGCGACCAAAAACAGGATTAATGCGTACTCGACAAGACCCTGACCAGACTCCGAACGCGTGCCACTAGCTTTCATAAGAACCCCTCGCCGCTGTATTCTTCGCCGCGGGGCCCAGCTGAGCCCCACTTTCTGTCACTCTTACTTTAACACGTCCCGCTTTCTGCTCGCCTGCCAACATCGAAAATAAAAACGCCATATATCTCAATGGAATTGTTGCGCATTTATGGTAGATGTGTTAAACTCAGCCAAACTGGACCGGCCGGGG
>JAUQQI010000086.1:5816-8930 GCA_030549955.1 Chloroflexota bacterium | reverse complement strand
CCGTCCAGCAGGAGGGCAAAAGACCATGACCGGGGACAAGGGGCAAAACCCAGGGTATCGGGTCTCGGGGCTGAGCCGGCGGGAATTTCTCAGGCGCAGCCTTCTGCTGGGCATCGGCAGCAGCGCCCTGCCCCGGGTGCTGGCCGCCTGCGCACCCCAGGCTGCGCCCCAGCCGCAGCCGCCGGCCCAGACCCAGCAGCCCAAACGGGGCGGAACTTTAACCATCGTAAGGCCCATCGATGCGGTCTCGCTGGACCCCACCAACGATACAACCTCGGCCGGCGGCTGGGTTGCCACCAACATCTTCGAAAGCCTGCTCAAGCTCGACTATGACATGAGCCTCAAGCCCTGGCTGGCCGAGCGCTGGGAGCAGGTGGCCCCGGACCGCTGGCGCTTTTATCTAAAGCAGGGCGTCAAGTTTCATGACGGCACTGACATGAATGCCGAGGCCGTCAAAATCAGCGTCGAGCGGGCCATCTCGCCCCAGAGCCGGGCAGCATCGTTCTTCCGTGGCATCAAGGGGGCTGAAGTTCGGGACAACTACACGGTGGACATCGTTACGGATGGGCCGTATGGGCCCCTGCTGCGGGCGGTTTCGACCTGGTTTATGTCGATTGTGAGCCCGGCAGCCCTGCAAAAATACGGCCAGGACTTTGGCCGTAATCCGGTGGGGACCGGGCCCTTTAAGTTCGTCGAGTGGCGGACGAATGCCACGATAACCATTGAGCGCTGGGATGGCTACTGGGGTGATAAGGCCTACCTGGACCGGGTAATTTACAAGGTTGTCCCGGAGGAGAGCAACCGGATGCTGGCGTTGCAGACGGGCGAGGCCGACATGGTTTTTATTCCGGCCCTGGCCCAGGTTGGTCAGTTTAAGCGGGACAACCGGTATGTGGTCCACGAGGTGGACGGGCTCAGGGTGGTCTTTTTCGGGTTCAATGTCAACCGGCCGCCGGTAAATGACGTCCGGGTAAGGCAGGCCATGAACTTCGCCTTCGACCGCAAGCCCGTTATCGATAACATCCTGGAGAATAACGTTCTTCCGGCCAGTTCTTACGTAGCATCCGGCGTCATAGGTTACAAGGACCTCAGTCAATACTGGGCGTATGACCCGAGGAAGGCTGAGGAGCTTATGCGGCAGGCGGGCTACACGAAGGGTTCGGACGGGTTCTGGGCCAAGGATGGGCAAAGGCTTACCCTCAAGCACTACTCGCCCCGGGGCCGCTACCCGAAGGATGCCGAGATAAGCGAGGCGTTCCAGGCGGCGATGCGCCAGTTCGGGATTCAGATTGACCTGCAGATTCTGGAGTGGGGAACCCTCCTTAACAAGTACACCCGGACCGGCCTGGATGCCGAGCTCGGGACGCTGGGCTGGACCGACGTCCCGGCCGATGCCCACTACACCCTGGGGGCCCTCTTTTCGTGTGCCTCGATTCCGCCGAACGGCTTCAACGGAATGGAGTACTGCAACCCGGCGGTGGATGAGCTCACGGCCCGGGGCCGGGCGAACCCGGACGAGGCCCAGCGGGGCCAGCTCTATGCCCAGGCCTTCGAGATGATGGCCAAAGACGCCGTGCTGGTGCCCGTTTACAACACCAAGGAGATCATCATCACCAGTGCGGCGGTAAAGGGCTATCGGATTCATAAGAGCGAGTACCTGGACTGGCTCCAGTACACCTGGCTGGACAAGTAACCGTTTAGATGGGCCGCTTTCTCCTGCGCCGGGCCTTAACAAGCCTGCTGGTAGCCCTGGGGATCGTGTTTTTTGTGACCCTCATCCTGGACCTGATCCCCGGCGACCCGGTCTTAATCATCCTGGGCCAGAACGCGACCGCCGAACAGGTCGCGGCCCTGCGGCATGAGCTCGGCCTTGACCGGCCCCTGGTCGTCCGCTATGTTGACTACATCGGTCGGGCGCTCACCGGCGACCTCGGCCGCTCGATTATGACGAAGCGCAGTGTGGCGGCCGAGGTCGCCGATGCCTGGCCGAATACGCTCCTGCTGGCTTCGGCGGCGATCACTATCGCCGTGGCCTTCGGCATCGGTCTCGGCGCTATCTCAGCCTTAAGGCCTAACGGCTGGCTCGATTTCGGCGTCCGGATTCTGGCTTTGCTCGGCCTTTCGATGCCGATCTTCTGGATCGGGCTGGTGTTTATTTACATCTTCGGGTTCTACCTGCGGTTGCTGCCCATCGGCGGGTCGGGCACCCCCCAGCACCTGGTCCTGCCGGCGGTAACCCTGGCGTTGCCGTCGGTGGCCCTGGTCGCCCGGATGACCCGTTCAAGTCTGCTCGAAGTCCTGGGCGAAGACTACGTGCGGACGGCCCGGGCCAAGGGGCTTGCCGAGCCGGTGGTGCTCTTCGGCCACGCCCTTAAAAATGCCCTGATTCCGGTGGTCACGGTTATCGGCCTTCAGTTCGGCCAGCTTTTAGGCGGAGCAATTCTCACCGAGACCGTCTTTGCCTGGCCGGGGCTGGGTCGGCTGGTCGTCCTGGCGATCTTTGCCCGGGACTACCCGTTGCTCCAGGGGATCGTCCTTATCTTTGCCCTCTCCTACGTAGCCGTTAATTTGCTGGTCGACCTGGCCTACGCCTGGCTCGACCCGAGGATAACCTACGCCTGATGCAGGTCCGTACCGAAGAGGTCCTTCGCCGTCCGCAAGCCCCGGGGCTCATGGCGGGCCTGCGCCGGTTTGCCCGGAATCGGGCGGCCGTCGTCGGGGCCGTTATTGTGGTTTTGCTGGTCGTTACAGCCGTTCTTGCCGAGTATCTGATGCCCTACGACCCGACCCTTCAACAGCTTGAGATCCGGCGCCAGCCCCCGACCGCCGCCCATCTCCTCGGCACCGACGAATTCGGTCGGGATATCCTGAGCCGGATAATCCTGGGCTCCCGGGTCACCTTGCTCGTTTCGTGTGTGGCCGTTGGGGTCGGCCTCGTTTTGGGTGGGACCGCCGGGCTGGTTGCGGGCTTTGTCGGCCGGTGGGTTGACGAGGCCCTGATGCGGCTGATGGATATCCTGCTTTCGTTCCCGTATCTTTTGCTGGCGATTGCCATTGTGGCCACCCTCGGCCCGGGCGAACGGAACATCGTGCTGGCCATCGGCATCTGGTCGG
>JAUQQI010000086.1:0-5806 GCA_030549955.1 Chloroflexota bacterium | reverse complement strand
GCGGGAGTTTATTGTGGCAGCTTACGCCCTTGGGGTGCCGGTTCCCAGGATTATCCTGTTTCACATCCTGCCCAACATTGTGCCGCCGCTGCTGGTCTTTGCGACCCTTTACATGGCGAATGCGATCCTGCTCGAGGCGGCCTTAAGCTTCCTCGGACTGGGCATCCAGCCGCCCTGGCCGTCGTGGGGGCTCATGGTGGCTACCGGCCGGGACTTCCTGCTGATTGCGCCCCATGTCGCCACGATCCCGGGACTGGCGATTATGACGGCCGTCCTCGGATTTAACCTGCTTGGGGACGGCCTGCGGGACCTGCTCGACCCCCGGCTCCGCAACCGGCTTTAAGGCCCAACTCCCCCACCGGTAGGGTCCATTCCGGGCTGACATAGCCTTGTGCCAGCTCAACCCGAGCCTCCCATGACCGTCATGGTAGACACTAGGCTGACAGCTGCCCTCGTGGTGTTAGATCCGAACCAGAGCCGGTCTCGGATGCGGCGGTGGCCTGACGCCGGCGAACCCCTGCTGGCACCGGCACTCCGTGCCTGCGCAGGACAGGCGTGCGCCGATGTAGGCCGAACAGCTGGGGGCCTCAACGGTTTAGGGTGGAGCCCATATTGCCTTCGCCGGAGGATACCGGACCTGTTATTTTCCAAGGGGCCGCTCGCAGCAGGTAGATGCCGCGGCCGTTCAATCCAGGGTCAGGGCCGGGACGGGCGATGCTACTGCTCCCGAATACCTGGGGTTCTACCCTTCAGGCCGGGCCGAAAAAGCTCTCTTTAAGCCGGCCAAATACCGCCCGCAGGTCGTCGGGCGTCGGCTGCCGGGTCTTGCTGATTTCGTCGACGGCCTCGAAGACCTTGCCCTTAAAGAACCCCCGCCAGGTGACCGGGACACCCCAGAGCAGCTCGGTGAGGATGTCGTACATCCGACGGGTCCAGACGGCCTCGTAGGCCGTCCGCTCCGGGCCAAACTCGAAAAAGCGCTCGCCGTCGGCCGGGGTCGGCCGGCTGGCCCGGAGGCGCGCCGTTGCCTCCGGGTCAAGCTCGCCGTCCCGGATAACAACCCCGTATTCGGCTTCGGCGGCCTCCGCCGAGACGAACCCGTTCCGGACATCGGCGAGCACCCTGGCCGGGTCCCGCCGGTAGGGGTCGCCCCAGCCCCCGCCCCCGCAGGACGTGATCCGTATTACGTCCCCCGGCTCGAGATAGACCACGTCCACATTTCCCAGGTTGCGTTCGCGGTCGGTGCCCGGGTTTAAGACAAACTCCGAGGGCTTACCGGCCCGGCCGCCGGCTACGCCCCAGGGCCTGAACCGGGTCCGGTCCCGGTTCCGGGCCGTGACCGAACTGCCCGGCGAAAAGACTTTAAACTCAAGGACCGTCCCCAGGCCACCCCGCCACAGGCCCGCCCCGGCCGAGTCGGGAATAAGCTCGTAGCGAAGGACTTCAAACGGGACCTCGGCCTCGTTGACCTCGACCGGGGTGTTATGCAAAAAGCTGATGGTGCCCCCGACCCCATTCGTCCCGTCCCGGAACGGCCCGCCACCCCCACCCCCGACCATCGGTTCGATGGTTGCGACCGCAATCCGGCCGGCCTTCGGGTCCATCGTGTTAACCACAACCATCGAGATGCTGCCGCTGGCACAGGCTGGCATCCGCTCGGGCAGGGCCTGGGCTAGACAGCCTAAAATGACGTCCTGGAGCCGGGCGCCGGTAAGGGACCGCATACCCACCGCGGCCGGGTACCGGGGATTAACGATACTTCCCTCGGGCAAGATGCAACGGATCGGTCTTACAATGCCGTTGTTTAAGAGGATATTCGGGTCCAGGGTCCGAAACGCATGATAAAGGGCCACTAGGAGCACCGTGTGCCGCTCGTTCCCGCCCGTGGGAATGTTCAGCGAGCAGGCCAGCTGCGGGTCAGTCCCGGTGAAATCCAGGATAAGCTCGTCGCCCCGAACCCGCATCGTCACCGCCAGCCGCAGAGGATAGCCGGTGACGGCGTCTTCGTCGACGTAGTCGCAGAAAAAGTAATCCCCGTCGGGAATCGACCGGATGATGGCCCTCGCCTGTTGCTCGGCCAGGTCGAGAAGTGCCCTTATCCCCTCGCTGAAGGCGTCGGGGCCGAACCGGTCGATAATCTGCTTAACCTTGCGCTCGACCACCTTAAGGGCCGCGACCTGGGCCTTGAGGTCTCCCCAGTTCTGGTCGGGAACCCGGACGTTCGTGAGAAAGACCTCGAGAAGGTCCCGGTTAAGCTCGCCCCGCCGAAAGAGCTTCAGGGGCGGAATTCGAATGCCCTCCTGGAAGACATCCGAGAGGGTTCGGGAGAGGCTTCCGGGCACCGCGCCCCCGACGTCGGTGTTGTGGACGTGACAGCAGCCGAAGGCCATAAGCCTGCCCGAATGAAAGATCGGCATCCAGAGGTGGGTGTCGGGGCTCTGGGTGCAGACAAACCCGCTCCCGTAAGGGTCATTGGTGATGCAGATGTCGCCCTCTTCGTAATGCCCGATTTTCCGGATCGCGTTGCCCATATTGAGGCCGACAAACCAGGTGGCAGCGATATCCTCCGAGTAGGCGAACATCTCCCCGTCGGGGGTCGTCAGGCCCGCCGTAAAGTCGAAGGTCTCCCGTACGAAGGTGGAGTGGGCCGTCCGGTAAAGGGTCTCGGCCATAACCGCGCAGGCGGCCCGGCACTGGTTCGCGAAAATCTGCAAAGTAACCTTATCCATCGAGCCTGTCCTCCAGAATGATGTTGCCCCAGCGGTCGACGGTCCCCTCGAAGCCGGCCGGGATGCAAACGGTGCAGTCGTCCTCGACGACCACCGCCGGGCCCCGGAGCCGGTGGCCAGCCTTAAGGTCCTGCCGCTTAAAGAAGGGCATCGTCTGCTCGGCCGAAGCGTAGAAAACCTTCCCGAGCCGGAACGGCTCCGGCTCGTCCGAATCGGCCGGCTCGACCTCGGCCAGGGCCGGCTTCGGGGTCGGGGCGACGACTACCAGCCGAAGGTTTACGGCCTGGACCGGGGCGGCCGGGTCCGAATGGCCGTAAACCTGCTCGTGCCGGGCGTGAAAGGCGGCCCGGATGGCCTCAACATCCCCGGTTTCGACCCAGCGTTCCTCGATGGGAACCTCGATCTCATAGGCCTGGCCGGTGTAGCGCATATCGAGCGAGAGCCGAACATCGGCCGTCCGGGCATCGGCGACACCCCCTTCCTGCCGGAGCCATTCGAAGGCGGCCGCCTTAAGTTCCGCAAACCCGGCCTTAAGGCTTCCGGCGGCGGCCCCATCCAGGTCGATAAGAACCGTCCGGATAAAGTCACTCTTAAGGTCGGCCAGCACCGCCCCGGCGGCACTCAAGACCCCCGGGAAGGGCGGGATGATAACCCGGCGGATGCCAAGCTCCCGGGCCAGGAAACACCCGACCATCGGCCCGGCCCCGCCAAAGGCCAGCAGAGAAAGGTCCCGGGGGTCGATTCCCCACCGGGCCAGAAGTTTGCTGCTTTCCAGGTACATGTCCGAGACGGCCAGGTTGATGATGGCTTCGGCCGCCCGGTAGAGGTCAAGTCCCATCGGTTCGGCAATGGTCCTGATGGCCCCGACCGCCAGGTCGGTCCGGGGCGCCAGTGCCCCGTAGGCGAGGCTTCCGCCGGCCAGGAATCCGCACACAGCAAAGGCGTCCGTAAGGGTTGGGTGCTGGCCGCCCCGGCCGTAGCAGGCCGGGCCGGGCTCGGCGCCGGCCGACTCCGGCCCAACCCGGAGCACCCCCAGGTCGTCGACCCAGGCGATGGAGCCGCCGCCGCAGCCGATAGAGGAGACCATAATGGCCGGGACGTATATGGGGTAGCCCCCGACGTGGTGGCCCATGCCGAGCATCGGTTCGCCGTCGGTAATGACGGCGATATCGGCGCTGGTACCCCCAACGTCCAGGGTCAGCACATTTGGGGCCCCGGCCAGGCCGGCCACATAGGCGGCCCCGATGACCCCGGATGCCGGCCCGGAAGTGAGGGTCCAGACGCAGTGGTCGGCGGCCCGGCGCACGCCCATTACCCCGCCGTTAACCTTGGTGATGACGACCGAGGCTCCCTCGCCGATTCCGGCCGAGCGGAGGGCCCCCTCGAGGCCATCAAAGTAGCGGCGCATGGCCGGATAGACATAGGCGTGGATGACGGCCGTCACCGTCCGCTCATACTCCCGGATGACCGGCCAAACGTCGGTCGAGCAGACGGTAAAAAGCTCCGGGGCTTCGGCCCCGAAGAAGGCCTTTGCCACCCGCTCGTGCTGCGGGTTCTTGTAGGCATTGATAAACGAGACGACAACCCCTTCGGCCCCGACCGACCGGGCCCGGTCCAGGGCCAGCTTAAGGGCCTTAGCATCCAGCGGGACGGATACGCTCCCGTCAGCCCGGATGCGCTCCCGGACCGGCACAACCCGCTCCCTGGGAATCAGGGACGGCGGCCGCTCGCTGAACAAGTTGAAAATATCCGGCAGGTCAAGGCGGCCAAGCTCAAGGACATCCCGGAAGCCCTCGGTGCAAAGGAGCGCAAGCTTTGCGCCCCGGCGCTGAATGAGGGTGTTTACGCCGACGGTCGTGCCGTGGGCAAAATGGACGACCCGGGCGGGGTCGAGGGTGCCCTGAGCGGCCAGGGCCCCAAGGCCGCCGGCAACATCCTGGCCCGGCGAACCGGGAGTGGCCAGGAGCTTGAAGGTCGTGAGCCGGCCCGATTCCTCGTCAAAGACGCAGAAGTCGACGAAGGTTCCGCCGATGTCGACGCCAATCCGATAAGTCATTCGGCAACGACCTCCCGGCAAAATCACATTCGGAACTCGGCCGGGACCGGATTCACGGTCCGCAGCCACTTGAAGTACTCGTAGGGGACCTTTGCGCCGCCGGCAACAAGCAGGGTGACGCCCGAAACCCAACCGGCCTCGTCGGAACACAGGTAAACGGCGGCCGCGGCGATATCCTCAGGGTTTCCGACCCGACCCAGGGGGAAGAACGACGCCCGGTGCTGGCGCTGTTCCGGGGTCTGGAGGTGGCGGGCTACCAGTCGGGTATCAATCAGGGACGGGGCGACCGCGTTCACCCGGATCCGGTAGCGGCCGAGCTCGATGGCCAGGTTTTCGGTCAGGCTTACAAGGGCGGCCTTGGCCGACCCGTAGAGGGCCTCGCCGGGGGCCGGGGCAACCCCGTCGATAGATACTATGTTCAGGATGACCCCCCCGGTGCCCTGAGCCTTCATGTATTCGGCAGCCCGAAGGGCCGCAAAAAACGGGCCCTTGACATTGAGGGCATAGACGGCATCGAAGGCCTCTGGCGTCGCCTCCTCGAGGGGGCCGACGCCGCCGGGGATGCTACTTCCGCCGCCGGCGTTGTTCACGAGAACATCGATTTTGCCCGCGAGACGAGCGGCCTCGTGGACGAGGTTCTGGGCCTGGTCGAGCCGACTCATATCGGTGGGTACGACCCAGGCCTTTCGACCCAGACTGCGGATTTCGGCCGCGACCTGTTGGAGCTCGCTCACCGATCGGGCGGCGAGAATCAGGTCAGCGCCCTGGCGGGCAAAGGCCAGGGAGATCGCCCGTCCAATGCCCCTCCCCGCCCCGGTAACGATGGCAGTCTTGCCGGCATAAGAAAACATCCTGCGCCTCCTTCACGATATCTACCGGTTGTGGGACCGGCCGGGATGCGGCGGGCGGTAGGCCGGGGTTGATGCGTCCCCGGCATCAACCCCGTTGTCCCGATTATAACCGGTCATTCCCCGGGGCTCAACCGATACCCGCGGCGGGTTGACGTATCCGCGGACCGGAT
>JAUQQI010000112.1:9029-14751 GCA_030549955.1 Chloroflexota bacterium | reverse complement strand
CTGACGTTCCTGCGCGACCACGGCCTCGCCTACGTGTGCGTCGACGAGCCGCAGACGAAGAACAGCGTTCCGCCGGTCGCCGCGGTGACCGCCGATGTCGCCGTGGTCCGGTTCCACGGCCGGAACAAGGCCAAATGGTGGAAGCACGAACACGCCTACGAGCGGTATGATTACACCTACTCGGTCGAGGAGCTGGAGGAGTGGGTGCCGAAGGTCCGGCACCTGGCCGGCCTGACCGAGCGGACTTTCGTCTTTGCGAACAACCACTTCCAGGCCCAGGCGATTCAGACCGCCCGCCAGCTCCGGATGCTTCTTGAGGAGCCGGCCCCGCTCCGCTGACCGATGGCAAGACCCGCCCGCAAGCCCATCGATGTCCTGCTTATCGGCGGCGCTGTCCTCGCCGCTGACCAGCTCACCAAGGCCCTGGTCCGGGCCAACCTGCCACCCGGGGCCTCGTTCCCGCCCGACTGGCCGGTCCGTCTGACCCACGTGACAAATACGGGGGCGGCTTTCGGCCTCTTAACAAACCAGAGCGTGCTTCTAACCTTCGTTGCCTTCTTTGCCATCGGCCTGATCATTTACTACTACCGGAAGGCCCCCGACGGGGCCTGGCCCCTGCGGGTCGCCCTCGGCCTTCAGCTTGGGGGCGCCATTGGCAACCTCATCGACCGGCTCCGGCAGGGCTACGTAACCGATTTCATAGACCTCCGCTTCTGGCCGGTGTTTAACGTTGCCGATTCGGCCATCACCGTCGGGGCCGTCCTGCTGGCCGTAGGTCTCCTATGGCCGGACCTGCTTAAAAGCCGCGGCTCGGGCGACCATGCAGCCGCACCTGCCGGCGACCACCGGTCCGAAGGCTGAATTCCGCCGGTTTACGGCCGATACAGCCGGCGAGCGCCTTGACCGATTTCTGGCCCGGCAGTGCCCCGACCTTTCCCGCAGCCGCATCCAGGACCTGATCCGTGAAGGTCGGGTTAAGGTTGACGGGGTCACCATCATCAAGCCGGCCCACCGGCTCCGGGGCGGTGAGGTGGTGGAGGTTGAGGTCATTCCGCTGCCGCCCCCCGAGGTCGTCCCAACGCCCCTGCCCCTTAAGGTCGTGTTTGAGGACGACGACATTCTCGTCATTGACAAGCCGGCCGGACTCGTTGTCCATCCCGGCGCCGGCCATCACGCCGATACCCTGGCCAATGCCCTGGTCGCCTACCTGGGCCGGGCCCCGACCCTCGATGAACGGCCCGGGATCGTCCACCGGCTTGACAAGGACACTTCGGGCCTGATGGTCGCGGCCAAGAACGAGGCAGCTCACCGCCGGCTCCAGGCCGACCTTAAGGCCCGCCGGTTTAAAAAAGGCTACATCGCCCTGGTCGAGGGGCGCCTGGCCCCGTCCGAAGGGGTAATCGACGCCCCCGTCGGCCGGGACCCCCGCCATCGGACCCGGATGGCGGTGGTGACCACCGGGCGGCCGGCGGTGACCCGGTTCCGGGTGCTCGAGTACCTGGCCGGGGCGACCCTGGTCGAGGTCTGGCCCGAGACGGGCCGGACCCATCAGATCCGGGTCCATTTTGCGAGTCTGGGTCACCCCCTGGTTGGCGATGCCGTTTACGGTCGGCCCTGCCCGACCCTGAGCCGGCATTTCCTGCACGCCTTCTACCTGGGGTTTCCCCACCCCCGGACCGGCCAGTGGCTCGAGTTCAAGGCTGACCTGCCGGCCGAGCTCCAGGCCGAAGTTACCCGGCGAAAATGACCGATTCACCCCTGCCATTCTGCCCTGGGTGAGACGGTCCCCTTAAGCGTATAATGTTGTCGAGGTAATTTATGTCGCCGCGGGCCCTTATAACCGGCGGGGCAGGCTTTATTGGCACGAACCTGACGGCCGCCCTGGCGGCCGACGGCTGGACCGTCCATGTTTTCGACCTGCTCGCCCGGCCGGGCACAGAGTGGAATCTGCGCTGGCTCCAACACAACTACTCCGGGCAGGTTATCTTTACCCGGGGCGACGTTCGGGATTTCCAGGCGGTCCTGGAGGCTGTCCGGCAGGCAGATGTCATTTTTCACCTGGCCGCCCAGGTGGCCGTTACAACCTCCCTGGTTGATCCCCGAGCCGACTTCGAGGTCAATGCCCTGGGTACCCTTAACGTGCTGGAGGCCGTCCGGCAGTCCGGCAAAGACCGTCCCCTCGTGTACACGTCCACCAACAAGGTTTATGGGGCCATGACTGAAATCCCGGTATTCGAGGATGTGACCCGCTACCGGTATCTCGACCGATCCTGGGGAATTGACGAAACCCAGCCCCTCGATTTTCACTCCCCTTACGGTTGCTCCAAAGGGGCGGCCGACCAGTACGTTCGGGATTATGCCCGGATTTACGGCCTTCGGACAGTTGTCTTCCGGATGTCCTGCATTTACGGTCCCCACCAGTTCGGGACCGAAGATCAGGGGTGGGTCGCCCACTTCGTTATCTCGGCTGTGAGTGGCCGGCCGGTCACCATCTACGGGGATGGAAAGCAGGTCCGGGACGTGCTGTTTGTCTCTGACCTGGTGGCTGCCCTGCGTTCAGCCGTAGAGCGTATCCAGACCACGGCCGGCCAGGTCTATAACATTGGGGGCGGGCCGGAGAACACCCTTGCGGTCTGGCACGAGTTTGCGCCCCTGCTCGGCGAAATTCTGGGGCGTCCGCCGCCTCAGCCGTCGTTCGCCCCCTGGCGGCAGGGCGACCAGAAGATCTATGTCAGCGACGTCCGCCGGGCGATACGGGACCTGGGCTGGCGGCCCCAGGTCGGCGTGCGGGACGGGCTATGCCTGCTGGTTGACTGGGTCCGGGCCCATTGGGAGCAACTGACCTTCAGTCGATTACCCTCGTGAAACTCTTCATTGCCCTCACCTACTACCGGCCCCACATCAGCGGTCTGACCATCTACGTTGAGCGGGTCGCCCGGGCCCTGGCTGCCCGGGGCCACGAAGTCCAGGTCCTCACGTCCCGCTATGACCCTGCTCTGCCCCTTTTCGAAGTCCGGGACGGGGTTAAAATCCGACGGGTACCGGTGCTTATGCGAATAAGTAAGGGCGTAATCATGCCCACCATTGGGCTGTGGGCCACGAGGCTCGCCCGCTGGGCCGATGTCCTCTGGCTCCATCTGCCCCAGTTCGACGCCGCCGGCATCGGCCTGCGGGGCCGGTTCTTTCACAAACCAGTCGTCCTCACCTACCACTGCGACATTCGCCTGCCGCCCGGCCCCTTAAACCGGGCGGCCAACCTGGTGGTTCACCTGATGGACCACGTGGCCGCCTGGACGGCGAACGTTATCGTGGCCTACACCGACGATTACGTCCGGCATTCCCCTTATCTTTCGAGATACGTGCCTAAGGTTCGGGTGATTCCGCCCCCGGTCGAAATGCCGGTTCCGGACCCGAACCAGGTCGCCGCCTTCCGGCGGCAGTGGCGCCTGGACGGCCAGGTCGTTATCGGTATGGTCGCCCGGCTCGCCGCCGAAAAGGGTGTTGAATATCTCTTAGAAGCCCTGCCCCGGGTTCTGGCCGTTTACCCGAACGCCCGGGTCCTCTTTGCAGGACCTTGCCGGGATGTAGTCGGGGAGGCGGCTTACGCCCGGCGGCTGCAGCCTTTCTTTGAGCTCTACCGCGACCACTGGTCGTTCGTCGGGGTGCTCGACCCGGCTGAAACTGCCGCTTTCTTTGCCAGTTGCGACGTGACGGTTCTGCCGAGCATCAATGCCACCGAATCGTTCGGCCTGGTTCAAGTCGAATCGATGCTCTGCGGGACGCCGGTGGTGGCTAGCGACCTTCCAGGCGTCCGGGTGCCCGTAGCAACGACCGGTATGGGCCGCACAGCCCCACCCCGGAACAGCTCCGCCCTGGCCGAGGCGATCCTGGAAGTCCTGAGCCACCGGGAAGCCTATATCCGACCCCGTGAGGAGGTCGAACGCCACTTCAACACGGGCAGAACAGCCGACGCCTACGAAAGCCTTTTTGAGGAGCTTCTTGGCCAGTCGGCTTTTCCCGGTAAGGGAATGCCCCGGGCCGAAACCGATGGCCGACGATGACCTTCTCTGGGCCCATCTGCGCGAAGTCCCCGCCTTCCGGGCTCTGCTCCGGTCGGTGGAGGCGCGGTTTTATAAAGGACTAACACTACCTGACCCTATCCTCGACCTGGGATGTGGGGACGGTCACTTCGCAAATCTGATTCTCTCCGGCCTGAGCCCGGTGGGGGTTGACCGGGCGGCCGGGATCCTCCGGGAAGCCGCCCGGCGAAGGGTTTACCGGGCGGTAATCCGGGCCGACGCCGCCCGACTACCGTTCCGTTCGGGGGTTTTTAGTACAGTAGTAAGCAACTCGGTCCTCGAGCATATTCCGGGGGTCGAGGCCGTTCTGGCCGAAGTTGCCCGGGTTCTCAGGCCCGGCGGGCGGCTGGTGTTCTCCGCGCCGAGTGAGCACTTTGCGGATTACCTCTCAGTTGGCCGGTTCTTGCGGCGGCTGGGACTGGGCGGCCTGGCCGCTGCCTACTGTCGGCTCTTCAACCGGATTTCCCGCCACGTTACGTGCGAGTCACCTGGCTGGTGGGCTGAGCGGCTCCGGGCCGCCGGCCTTGAGCCCCTCGACTTCTGGTACTACTTTTCCCCGACGGCAACGGCGCTTCTTGAGTGGGGCCATCTCTACGGCCTGCCGTCACTCTTTTTCAAGAAGCTGACCGGCCGCTGGGTCGTCGCACCCTGGGCCTTGAGTCTCTGGCCGGTTGAGCGGGTGCTTCGAACGTTTTTCGCCGAACCCCCGAGCAGGGTCGGGGCATATTTTTTCATGATTGCGGTCAAACCCTGAGCGAATGGGAGCGCTGTCTCTGGGGGCCTTCGGGCTAAGTTTCTTGCTGGCTTTAGGCGGCCAGCTCGTTCTCGATGCAAGTCCCCGGGACTGGTTTCCCGCCCCTGGTCTTGTCCTTTACGGGTTGGCCTCGGTGGTCGGCGTCGGGGCAGTTTGGTTGAACCAGCGCCAGACGGACGTGCTGGAACCGACCGTCGGTGACGGCCCGAAGTCGTCTGGCTGGGCCCCAGACCTTCCCTGGCTCATTCTGAGCGTCGGAGCTACGGCGCTTGCTTTCATTGACGCGGGCGGAAACCGGTTCCGGCCCGGGGGCACGATCGCCTGGGTGGTGGCGGTCGTTGCCTGGTTTGTCGCCTGGGGCCGGGAGCCACTGCGGGTCGACCTGGGGCCGGTCCGGCGAGGGCTTTCCGTTCACTGGGAATATCTGCTAGCCGCAGGGGTGTTGCTGGCTGGCATCCTTTTCCGCTACTGGGACCTTAATAGCCTTCCCCACGACGTAAATAGCGACCACGCCGAGAAACTGCTGGATGTCCGGGATGTGCTTAACGGAGAATACCGGGTCTTCTTCCCAAGGAATACGGGCCGGGAGGCCCTCCAATTCTACATTGCCGCCGTCACCGTTGAGGTCTTTAATCTCCCCCTTCACAAGTACGCCCTCCAGGTTGGCACGGCCTTTATTGGTGTCCTCCTCCTGCCGGCCCTTTATCTGCTCGGCAACAGCCTCTGCAAGCGGCCACGTCATACAGAAGCCCAAGGCCCATAAAAGCGCGGTCACGACTTGCATTGCGCGAAACCGGCTGCTGTGTGCACTCACGTTGCAACTCTCCTTGCTTTGCCTGTCCCCAAGTAAGCCGCAGGCCCAGTTGAGGGACTACTGCAACACGACTTG
>JAUQQI010000112.1:7061-9019 GCA_030549955.1 Chloroflexota bacterium | reverse complement strand
CTGGGGGGCTGTGGGCCATGACGTTGGGAGCGGTTGCATCCTGGGCGGTCATCCCGGCCAGGGTCGGCCTGCGGTATCCCTTCCTGCCGACCTTTGCGGCCTGGAGCCTGGCATTTCTGGTCCGGGGCCTCCGCTCGGGCCGGAGGTCGGACTTTCTCTGGATGGGCTTTTTTCTAGGCGTCGGTCTTTACGGCTATTCCCCATTCCGCGGGATGCTAGCCGCCCTGCCGGCCGCCTTTTTGCTAGTCTGGGCCCTGAAACGCGGCTGGCAGACGGCCGAGGGCCATCGCCTCTTCGGCGATTTTTTGGTTGGAATGCTGACGGCCCTGCCGGTTACTGTGCCGATGCTTCGGTTTGCCGTTGACAACCCGACCGTCTTCTTCGGCCGGGTTTTCACCCGGGTGTCGACTTGGGAGAAGCCCATCGAAGGTAACCCGGTTTCAATTCTGGCCGATAACCTTGGCCGCGCCCTGCTCATGTTCCACTGGACCGGCGACGAGGTTTACGTTGCGACCCTGCCCCTGCGCCCGATGCTGGACCCGATTCTTGGGGCCCTGCTCGTGCTCGGGCTTCTCGGGACCATGGTCTGGGTTGTGTGCCGGCGGGACCCGGTGCCTCTGGCCGTCATGGCGGCTGGGCTGGTGATGTTGCTTCCGTCCGCCCTTAACCTGGCGTTCCCCTGGGAGAACCCTAGCACGGTGCGGGCCGCCGGGTCACTGCCGGCCGTTCTCGCCCTGGCCGCTCTGCCCCCGAGCCTCTGGCTGAGGGCCAGCCGGAGGGAGGGTTTGCCGCTTGTGGCTGTCCGCCTGACCGGCGCGGTCCTGCTGGCCCTTGCCCTGGTGCCGGTCAATATCGACCGGATTTTTGTCGCCTACGCCGACGCTTACTGTCAGCGAGTGCTGCACGCATCGGAGGCAGCCGAGCTCATTGCCGGGTTCTACCACCTGACCGGCACGCGGGCCGGTGCCTTCTACGTGGCTTACCCTTACTGGTTCGATTCCCGGCTCATTGGAATGTGGCTTGGGGACCTGGACTGGCCCAATACGGTTTTGCAACCGGACCTCCCCACCGTTCTGCCGACCCATCTGCATCAGCCAGGGCCGAAACTTTACCTGGTCCATCCCCGGGATCAGGCCAGTTTGGAGGCGCTCGCGTCGGCTTACCCGAAAGGCTTTCGGACGGAAGTCCCCAGGCGCGGCTGTCCGGGTGATGGGATTGTCGCTTTCTGGACCCTTGCTCAGTAAGGGGCCCTGGGTCAGAGCTCGAGTTTCGGTTCGAGCTCTTCGGCGGGGCGGTTGAGGCCGACGAGGCTCAGCCGCAGCCGCTCGGTCCGGAAGAGGTCCTGCGCAACTCGGAGGACGTCGTCGGCCGTCACAGCCTCAATCCGTTCGAGCCGCTCCTGCGGGGTCATGACTTGTCCGAGGACCGTCTCCTGGACGCCGTAGTAGGCCGAAAGGTTTTCCGACCGCTCAAGCTGGAACATGAGCGCAACCTTCTGCCGCTCCTTGCCCCGGGCAAGCTCGTCGTCCGGGACCCGCTCCTGCCGCAGCCGGTCAAGCTCGGTCAGGATCGCCGTAAGGGCCAGGTCAAACCGGTCGGGGTCGAGGCCGGCGTAAATCACCAGCTGGCCGGTATCCTTGTGCCCGGCCATATAAGAGTAGACCGAGTAGGCCAGGCCCAGCCGCTCCCGCACGTTCAAAAACAGCCTCGAGCTCATCCCTTCGCCCAGGACCGAATTCAGGACCATCGCCGCAAACCGGTCCGGGTGCCAGAGGGAATATGCCCGTACCCCAAGGTTGATGTGTACCTGGCTCGTCGATTTCTCCCCGACGACAACGCGGGGCCCGCCGTCGATGGCCTTTAGTTCCGGTTCCGGCCGCTCCGGACCGGGCGACCACTCACCCAGGTACGACCGGGCCAGCTCGACCAGCTGCCCGGCTTCGAGTCGGCCGGCCCCG
>JAUQQI010000112.1:3186-7051 GCA_030549955.1 Chloroflexota bacterium | reverse complement strand
AAATCGAGAAACTCAACCATATCCTCCCGCCGAACACCAGCCACCGTCTCCCGGAACCCGATTATCGGCCGACCGAGGGGGTCTTCGGGGAACAAAAGCCGCTGAAAGAGGATTGAGACGTAGGTTTCGGGCTGGTCTTCGTAGCGGCTGATCTCCTGCTGGATAACGCCCTTCTCCCGCTCAAGCTCGGCCGGGTCGAGGCGCGGATTCAGGACAAGGTCTGAAACGACGTCGACGGCCGTCTCCAGATGCTCGGGGGTGACCTTGGCGTAAAAGTTGGTGTATTCAAACCCGGTGGCAGCATTGAGCTGGCCGCCGATCCCTTCGATGGCCTCGCTGATCTGCCGGGCCGTCGGCCGCTTCTTCGTGCCCTTGAAAACCATGTGTTCGAGGAAGTGGGAGATGCCGGCCAGATGGTCCGGCTCGTACCGGCTGCCGACGGCTACGAAGAGCCGGACAGCCACCGAGAGGGCCCCGGGCTGCTCGGCGGCAATTACCCGCAGGCCATTTTCGAGTTGAATCCGGGTGAACTTCCAGTCCTGCACGTGCAAGGTATTATAACCTAGTCGAATTCCAGTCGCTTATGCCGCATGACGATGCTTTCAAGGAGCCCGAGGGACATCAGGGTGGTCAGCAGCGAGCTACCGCCGTAGCTTATGAGGGGCAGGGGGATGCCGGTGACAGGGAGGAGGCGGCTGTTCGCCCCAATGTTTATAAACGCCTGAACCAGGATCTGAATAATGACCCCAGTCGCAACCAGCCGGCCGGATTCCCCGGAAGAGGAGCAGAATGAAGAGGCCGAAGAGCACCAGCGCCCCCACAAACCCCAGCTCCTCCCCGATGACGCTGAAGATAAAGTCAGTGTACTGGACCCGCAAGAAATTTAACTGGGTCTGGGAGCCCTGGCCAAGGCCCCGGCCCCAGAGCCCCCCGGACCCGACGCTTATCTCCGACTGGCGGACGTTGTAGCCGGCCCCCAGCGGGTCGAGCATCGGGTTAAAGAAAACCAGGAGCCGTTCTTTCATATAGTCCCGCAGCAAGTAGCGGAACGCCAGCGGACTCAGCATGACCCCCAGCAGCCCCACGCCGAGCAGGTAGCGAAACCGAACCCCCGCCATCAGGGCCATGCCGACCCAGATGGACCCGAGCACCAGGTCGGTCCCCAGGTCGGGCTGGGCGTAAACCAGGGCAACAAACGGCGCGGTGGCCGCAAGGCTGAGCCCGAAGACCCGGAAGCTTTTTATCCGGTCCTGGTGGACGGTGAAGATTTTGGCGAGGGTGAGAATCAGGGTAAATTTTGCGAGCTCCGACGGCTGGACCGGTATCGGGCCGAAGTTTATCCACCGGCGGGCGCCGTAAGTGGCATCGCCTACCAGCAGAACCAGAATCAGCAAAGCCACGGTGACGGCGTAGAAGGTCTCAGCCAGGTGACCGAAGAGCCGGTAATCGAGCGCGCTGACGAGGATAAAGAGGCCCAGGCCGGCCAGGCCGAAGAGGAGCTGGCGGGTGACGGGGGATTCAAAGGGGTCATCGGGGGTGTTGCCGCTGGCCGCCGCACTCCAGATCATCACCAGCCCGTAGGCCAGCAGGCCGACCGCCGCCGCCAGAAGCCAGGGGTCGAACCGCCGCCAGAGTCTCAGGCCCGTCCTTAACCCCGCTCACGGCGGCAGTCATACTCGAAGATCTGGCGGGCGGCCGGGGCGGCCGTGAACGACCCGCCCTGGCTCAGCTCGTGGAAAACGGTGACGACGACCTCCGGGTCGTCGTAAGGGGCAAAGCCGGTGAACCAGCCGTGGTAGCGCCGGGCGTTCAGGGGGCCCCATTCCGCCGTCCCGGTTTTTCCGGCCACCGCGACTCCCGGAATGTTAACAACGGTTACAATGCCGCTTGTTACGCCGTCCCGCATTCCGGCCCGGATGAGCGCCAGGTACTCAGGCCGAACGTTCAACTCCCGCCGAACGACCGGCTCGAACCGCCAGATGGTCCGCCCTTGGGGGTCCCTGATCTCGCGCACGAGCTGGGGCTTTAAGAGCTTGCCGCCGTTGGCAACGGCCGCGGTCGCCATCGCCAGCTGGAGGGGCGTAACCGTTACCTCGCCCTGGCCGATCCCGGCGTTGTAGACGTCGCCCAGGTAAGCCGGCTCGCCCCGAATCTTTCGATACCAGTCGTTGCTCGGGACCGTCCCCTCAATTTCGCCGGGCAGGTCGATGCCCGTCTTCTCCCCGAAACCGAACATGTGGGCATATTCGGCGAGCTTATCGATGCCCAGCCCCCGGATTCGCTGGTCGGGGCATCCCCCGGCCACGCAGCCGAAGTAGACGTTTGACGACATGGCCAGGGCCCGCCGGAAGTTCAGGGCCCCCAGGGCCGCCCAATCCCGAAAGATAAAGGGTACCGCCGGGTTGACTTCATTCCGGATCCGAATGTAGCCCGGACTGTAAATGACCGTGCTGGCCGTTACAATGCCCTCCTGGAGGCCGGCCGCCCCGGTGACAAGCTTGAAGGTGCTACCCGGGGCCCAGGCCCCCCCAATGGCGGCATTAACCAGGGGGCGGCGGGGGTCCCCTAGGAGCTGCTCCCATTCCCGGCTGCCAATGCCGGTCGAAAAGAGGTTGTCGTCGTAATCGGGGATGGCCACCATCGCCAGGATCTCTCCGGTCCTGGCATTTACGACCACTGCCGCAGCATGGTCTGACCGGCCCATCGTCGATTTGAGGGCCTGATAGACAACCCGTTGAAGGTCCAGGTCGATGCTCAAAACCAGGTTGTTGCCAGGAACCGGGTCCTCCCGCTGGAGGACCTCGACCTTGCGGCCGCTGGCATCAACCACGATCTCCTCCCGGCCGGGTCGGCCCCGGAGTTCCCGCTCGTAGCTGGCCTCAATGCCCTGCTTACCGAGGCGGTCGTTAAGGTTGTAACCGGACTGGCGCAGTTCGGCGTACTCCTCGGCATCGATGCGGCCCATGAAGCCGAGGATGTGGGCCATGAGGGGGCCCTCCCCCTTCGAGGTACTGGCGGATGGCCTGAACCTGCACCTGGACGCCAGGCAGGCTGTCGTGATTCTCCTCGACGATAAAGGCAGTCTTCTGGTCGACGTTATCTTTTACGGCGACCGGGCTGAACGGGTCCTGCCGCCGGCGCTCCTCAATCTTCTGGATGATTTCGGCGGCGGGCACGTTAAGAATTTTGGCCAGCCGGCCGGCGACTTCAGCCTGCCGGTCCCGGGGCAGGTCGGCCGGCATTACCGTCACCGAGAAGCTCGGTATGTTCCGAACAAGGAGGTTGCCCCGGGCATCGTAGATTACGCCCCGGGGCGCCGGGACCGGGACAACCCGAAGCCGGTTATTATCGGCAAGGGTCCGGTAGTAATCGCCGAGAACGACCTGGAGTTTCCAGAGCTGGACGCTCAGCACCAGGAACGTCAGGACGACGACGCCCTGTAGAACCCGAAACTTCAGGCGAGTCAGCCGGACCGGGTCGACCGGAGCCGGCCGCTTTTCCGACTTCCAGCGGCGGTCACGTTGAAATAGCCCAAACATCAACGGCGCGCCGATTCCGGGGCCGCAAGCCGGCGCATCAGCCAGGCGCCGGGCAGGACCAGCAAGCCGTTAAAGATGCCGTCGAGCAGGAGCCGGGCACCCAGCAGCGGCTCGATGTCGAGCCGCCAGCCGGCGGCGCTCAGCCCCAGGAAGAAGACCAGGTCGAAGAGCATGGCGCTTCCGAGGGCGAGGAAGACCAGAACCAGCGGGTTCTGCCGGTTCAGGGCGCCCTCGGGAATCGCGGCCGCCAGGCCGGCCGGAAAGTAGGCGAGAAACCAGACCGGACCCGGCGCCGCGCTCAGGGGTGCCATGAGGAGGGCACCGAA
>JAUQQI010000112.1:0-3176 GCA_030549955.1 Chloroflexota bacterium | reverse complement strand
CCACGACCGGCCCCCGAATCAGGGCACCGACCAGAATGGCGAGGAGAACCAGGTTGGGCCGGGCCCCCAGGAGTCCCACCTGGGCTAGGGAAGCCGCCTGAAGCCAGGCGGCGAGAAAGACGACCACAAAAAGCCAGACAACCCCCATCGCTGTCAGTCCAGCCGGGGCGGCCGGAAGTTGGTGATTATAAGGACATTCTCGAGACGGTCCGGGGCCACCGCCGGCTCGATGACCGCTTCCTGGAACGGCTCGACATCAAGGCGGCGGACCTGGACAACCCGGCCGATAGCCAGCCCCTTCGGGAAGGTCTCGCCCAGGCCGGAGGTGACCACCTGGTCCCCGACCTGGATGGGCTCCCCCTGGGCGATGTAGCGCATAACAAGCCGGCCCAGCCCCTGCCCGACGACCAGACCCGTCACGTCCCGGGCGTCGGGCCGCTGGATCCGGGCGGCCACGGCACTGCTGGGGTCGGTTAGCAGGAGAACACGGGCGGTGGTGGCCGAGACCTTGACCACTTTGCCGACGAGCCCGGCGGCCCCGATAACGACCATCCCCGGCTCAACTCCGTCCCGGGCCCCCCGGTTCACAATAATGGCCTCGACAAAGGGCCCCGGCTCCCGGCCAATGACATCAGCCAGGGCAAACTGAAAGTTAGGGGTCCGGTCGCGGGCCCCGAGAAGCTCCCGCAGGCGCTGGTTCTCGGCCTCGAGTTCCCGCATCCGGGTGAGCTCACCCCGGAGCCGGTCAAGCTCGGCCCGGAGCTGCTGGGTCTCCTGTTCGAGCTCCCGGATCCGTCCCAGGCCGGATAGGACGCCAGCAACCGGCTGGATGAAGTCCCTAAGGGCATCGGTTCCCGGCAGAACGGTATCCCACAGCCGCCCCCAGACCGCCCCGTCAACCCGGCTGGCCCACAATGGCTGGGTCACCCCGACGGCCAGGGAAAAGAGGACCGCAAGCAGAACAGCCCGTCCGGCCGGACGCCGCATCTTCACCCCGGAGTTTTTCAGGCGAATCGGAACGGCCTCGTCGTCTGGACCTCGACCAGGACCTTCCGCAGGCGGTCGAGGTCCTCCAGCACGACCCCCGTTCCCCGAACGACGCAGGTCAGCGGGTCATCGGCGACGTAGACTTTGGCCTTCGTCTCGTAGGCGATCCGCCGGTCCAGACCCCGGAGCAGCGAGCCGCCCCCCGCCAGGACGATGCCCCGGTCCATCAGGTCGGCCACGAGTTCCGGCGGCGTGATTTCGAGGGTTGTCTTGACGGCATCAACAATGGCCTGGACCGGGGCTGAAATGGCCTCCCGCACCTCGACACTGCTCATCGTGACCTCCTTCGGGAGGCCGGTGACGATGTCCCGGCCCCGCAGGACGACTTCCACCTCCTCTTCCAGGGGAAACGCTGACCCGGCCGCAATCTTGACCTCTTCGGCCATCCGCTCCCCGATGAGCAGGCTGTAGTGCTGGCGACAGTAGTTGATTATCTCCTCATCCATCTCGTCGCCGGCGACGCGAATCGATTTGCTGGCAACAATGCCGCCCAGGGCGATGACGGCGACTTCGGTGGTCCCGCCGCCAATATCGACAACCATGCTGGCCGTCGGCTCCATCACCGGGAGGCCGGCTCCAATGGCGGCGGCCATCGGCTCCTCAATTAGATAACACTCCCGGGCGCCAGCATTCAGGGCGGCGTCCCGGACGGCCCGCTTTTCGACCTCGGTGCACCCGCTCGGGATGCCAATGACAACCCGGGGCCGGGGCACCATAAAACTGAACTTCTCGTGGACCTTGGTTATGAAGTAATTGAGCATCCGCTCGGTGGTCTCAAAGTCGGAGATGACTCCGTCTTTAAGTGGTCGGACGGCGACGATACTGGCCGGCGTCCGGCCGACCATGCGCTTCGCCTCGGCGACCACGGAGGGCTCATTAATGATGATGCCCTTGCCCTTGACCATAACCAGGGTGTTGGCCGTGCCGAGGTCGATACCGATATCGTAGGAGAAGAAGCCCAGAATAGCGTTTATCGGGCTGAACACCGCGCCTCCCGGTCAGCCGTTTTTATCCAAAGATTATACCCGCTCCGCCGACGGCCCGACAAAACTCGACCAGAGAAATAGCCGGGCCCTAACTGTGAACCTGGCTAGCAGGGTAGCGGGGGCGGACCACCTGCAGCAGGCCCCGCCATTGCTCGCTGCCGGCAGATAAATTTTCCAGTACCGGTGTCAGGTCCACCTTACAGGTTATGAGCGTTTTGGGAAACTGTTTGACAATTCAACCGGGCTCTGCTAAACTCCGGTCAGAATTTGGCCAGCGCTTCGCACCACGTAGAATCAGGATTGGGGAGGCAGGCAAATGGCGGACTGGTCTGTTCAGGAGCTGGTTGAAGAGCTCAAGGCGGGTCGGATAACCAGGCGGCAGTTTATCCATACCCTGCTGGGGGCCGGTATTTCGATGCCCCTCATCGTCAGTATCCTTCAGGCCTGTGCCCCGGCGCCGGCAACCCCGGCCCAGCCCGAGGCCCCGAAAGAGGAGTTCCAGCCAACCCGGCGGGGTGGGGGCGGGTTGCTTAAGCTCCTGTGGTGGCAGGCGCCGGTCATCCTGAACGCCCACCTTTCGACCGGCACGAAAGATTTCGACGGCTCCCGCATTTTTACCGAGCCCCTGGCCGCTTACGACCCCGACGGGGAGGTCTTCCCGATTCTGGCAGCTGAGGTGCCCAGCGTCGAGAAAGGCACCCTCGACCGGGAGGGCCGCTGGGTCATCTGGCGGCTTAAGAAAGGGGTCGTCTGGCACGACGGCCAGCCGTTCACCGCGGACGATGTCGTATTCACGTGGGAATACGTCATGGACCCGGCCACGGCGGCCACGACCCGGGGCAATTACACCAATATCAAGGTCGTCGAAAAGGTCGATGATTACACCATTAAAATTGTCTTTGAGGAGCCGACCCCCATCTGGCATGCGCCCTTCGTTGGGGGCAGTGGTCACATCTTCCCGAAGCACCTGATCGCCCCTTATAAGGGTCAAAATGCCCGCAATTCGCCCTATAACCTCAAGCCAGTCGGTACCGGCCCGTATAAGCTGGTCGAGTTTCGGCCCGGAGATATTATCATCGCCGAGATCAACGAAAAATATCACGTGCCGAACCGGCCTTTCTTCGACCGGCTCGAGCTTAAAGG
>JAUQQI010000187.1 GCA_030549955.1 Chloroflexota bacterium | reverse complement strand
GAAGCTCGAGGCCGACCTGGGCCGGACCAATGCTGCCTTCCGCAGGCTCCTCGGGCTGGTCGCCGGAAGCTATGACCTTCGGCCGGCGGCCGAAGCCCTTGAACAGCTTGATGCCCTCGGCGTTCAGGTCCCCGACTACCAGCGGGCCTTTGTGGCGTACTATCAGCGGCGCTGGGCCGAGGTTATCCGGTTCCTGGGACCGGCCCTTTCGGGCCTGGGCGGAACTCGCCTGGCCGAGGCCCTTTACTACCTGGCAGACGCCTATCTCTACTCCGGCCGGGGTGCCGAAGCCAGGGCCTTTTATCTTAAAAGCTACCAGGCCGACCCGACCGGCCCCTGGGCCGAAGCGGCCCTCTGGGACCTGGCCCGGGTCGAGGAGCGCTCCGGCGACCCAAACCAGGCCCTCGCCTATTACCGCCGGCTGGCCGAGGACCTGCCCGATACCGCCCGGGGCCAGGATGCCCGGTTCTACCTGGGCCTGGTGGCCTACCGGCAGGGGCAGTCCAGCCAGGCTGCCGCCCACTGGGGGCTTCTGGCCGACCGGCCTGGCCTGGCGGGGGCCCGGGCCCGTTTCTGGCTCGGCAAGCTTGCCCTCGGGCAGGGGCGCACCGACGAGGTGGCCCGGACCTGGCAGCCCCTGGTCGGGGGTTTGCCGGGCCTCTCGGGCGAAGCTGTTTATTACCAGGTTCGGGCCCGGGAGATTCTAGCCGGGCTGGCTTCGGGGTCAGCCGGACGCCCCTACCGGCCGTTGCCGCCGGCTGACCGGACGGATTCGCCGGTCAGTGAGCAGATTCTGCCCCCGGCTGATTTCCGGGTGAGCCTGGCCCTCTGGAAGGCCGGGTTTGTCGATGAGGCCCGGCTAATTGCCCGCGGTCTTAGCTGGGCCGTCGACCCTGGCCTGGGTAGCCGGCTCGGGGCCATGCTGGTCGAGGCCGGCCTCTTCAGCGACGGGGTTTCGATGCTGCTTGCCGCCGGCAGGTCGGGGCAGTTGCCGGCCGGCCTGGAGCGGGCCCTTTACCCGACCCCCTTTGCTGACCTCGTCGACGCCTCCGCCCGGCGGTTTGATATCGACCCCCTGTTGCTCTACGCCCTCATCCGGCAGGAGAGCCGCTATGACCCGCGGGCGGTATCATCAGCCCAGGCTCGGGGTCTCACGCAGGTGATCCCGTCGACGGCCCGGGACATCGCCGCCCGGCTCGGGTATAAAGACTTCGACCTCGACCAGCTCTTCCGGCCGGCCGTTAGCATCGATTTCGGGGCCTATTACCTTTCGGCCCAGCTTGGGCGGTTTAATAACTTGTGGCTGGCCCTGGCCGCCTATAACGGCGGGCCGGGCAACGCCCAGCGGTGGCGGGACCAGTTTGGGGTTGACGACCCCGACCTGTTCGTCGAGCTGATACCCCTGCGGGAAACCCAGGCGTACGTCCGGCTTGTCTACGGCTTTTACGGGGCCTACCGCCAGGTTTACCGGCCGTGAACGCCCTGATTGGCCGGGCGGTGGCCGTTCTCCGGAACCGTCCGGCCGGCCTGATTTCGGACTTTGACGGTACCCTGAGCGAAATTGCCCCGACGCCAGAGGCTGCCGACCTCCGCCCGGAGTGCCGGGCCGCCCTCGAAGCCCTCAGCACCACCCTCGAGCTTGTGGCCCTGGTCTCGGGCCGAACGGTCGCCGACCTCAAGGCGAAGGTCGGTCTGCCCGGCATCGTCTATATCGGCCTCCATGGGGCCGATTGGGACGGAGGCAGCGCGGCCGACCCGGCCATCACCCGGCTCGCCGAGTGGCTTGGGGACCGCCTGGGTCCGGCCGCCCGGCTCGAGCTTAAAGGCCCCGGCTTTGCGGTCCACTACCGGGGTAGCCCCGACCCGGCCGAAGCCCGCCGGCGGATTCTGGACCTGCTTTCTGGGCGGATTCCGCCCGGCCATGTGCTGACGGAGGGCAAGCAGGTGGTGGAGGTCCGGCCCGCGAAGGCGAACAAAGGCGAGGCGGTACGCCGGCTTATCGCCGGGTTCAAACTGCGGGGCGTCGTCTACCTGGGAGACGACCTGACGGATGCGGATGCCTTCCGGGCGGTAGCTCAGTGGCGGGCCCGAGGAGGTGGGGCCGGCCTTGCCGTGGCCGTGGCCGGACCGGAGACACCCTTAGAAGTTATCGCCGCAGCCGATGAGGTTCTTGTGTCCGTTGAGGATGCCTGTCAGTTTCTGAATAGGCTTGCTTTGGGATTAAGCAGGCGCACTGACCCTTGACACCCGGTGTGAAGTGTGTTATAAGCCTACCGAAATCCTCCGGAGCGGAGAAAAGCCTATTGCGGAGGCGAGCCGATTGATCCGGGTCCTTATTGCGGACGACCATACGATTTTCAGGCAGGGTCTCAGAGAACTCCTCAGCGACATCCCCGATATTCAGGTTGTTGGCGAAGCCCCCGACGGTCAGACGGTCCGACATCTCGTCTCAAAGCTTAAGCCCGATGTTGTCATTCTGGACATTGAGATGCCTGGCCCCGGGGGCGATGGCCTTTCGGCCGCTGAGGCCATTGCCGCCGAATCCCCGGACACCCCGGTCATCATCCTCACAATGCATGCCGACCAGGAGCACCTGGACCGGGCCGTGGCTGCTGGGGTTCGGGGCTATGTTTTAAAGAGCGGCGGCCTCCCGGAGCTGGTTGGAGCGATCCGGGCCGTAGCCGAGGGGGGATCGGCTATCGACCCGAAACTGATGACCGGTTTTCTGCGCCGCTACCGGGAGCGGTATAATCCGCTGCTCTCCGGACCGAATGCCCTGACTGCCCGGGAAGTAGAGGTCTTAAAGCTTCTGGCCGCCGGGTATTCAAACAAAGAGATCGCCCGCAAGCTCGGGATCTCAGCCTCGACCGTTAAAAATCGTCTTTCAGTAATCTTTCAGAAACTCAACGTTACGGACCGGGTGGCCGCCGCCCTGGTCGCCCACAACACCGGTCTCGTCAGGAATGGGGGCTACCGGGCATGACGGAGGTGGAACTTGTTGCGAACCGGCTGGCCAGCCACCTGCATGATGAGGTGATGCCTTGGCTGGCCGTAAGTCTTTTCCGGGCGGACCGGGTCGCAGCCCGCTGGGCCGCTGACCCGCCGGGGGATGGGGCAATGCTTGCTGAACTTAAGGCGTTGCGGACTGAGCTTGCGCAGAGTCTGGAGCGGCTCCGGCATCTGGCGGCGTCGCTTACGCGGGTGCAGCGGGCCGCCCAATTGCGGGCGGCCCTTGAAGCAAGCGCGGCCTGCGGCCTCGGGGACGCCGAGGGCGAGCTGCCGGAGATAAGTTTCGAGCTGAGTCAGGCCGCGGCCCTGCCCCCAGATGTTACGGAGGTCATCTGCCAGGTGGTCCGGGAGGGTGTAGCCAATGCCGTCCGGCACGGCGGGGCCCGGCGGATCCGAGTTGAGCTGAGGCGGGAGCCGGGACGGATCCGGCTTAAGGTGTCCGACGACGGGACCGGGTTTGACCGTTCGAAGCTTGCCGAGCTCCGCCGCCAGAACCATCTGGGCCTGTCCCTTTTGCGGCAGGCGGTCCGGGCCCGGGGCGGTCGGCTTCGCGTCAGCTCCCGGCCGGGGGCCGGCACCCGGCTGCTGGTGGCACTGCCCCTGGGCCGTGTCCAGCACCGGTCATAGCCAGATGGCCAGGACTTATGGCCCTGAGGGCCTGACCGGTAGTCCCTACTTCGACGGTTTGCCCGGGCGGTAGCATCTGCCCGGGAATGAGAAGTCGAGCGGTTCTCTGCAGTGTCGCAATCCTCGGCCTCGGGCTTATCAGCCTGGCGCTGACCGGCTGTGCGCCGGGCGCCGGGGGCGCATCTCCCGCCGTCCGGGTGGAAGTTAGCGGCCCGCCGGGGGCGCCTCCCTCGGGCAGCGCAACTTTAAGCCTGGAGATTCTGGGCCTTCTTACCCTCCTTTCGTTCCTGCCGGCGGCGCTGATGACAACGACGTCGTTTACCCGCATCATTATCGTCCTGGGGTTCCTGCGGAGCGGTCTGGGTTTGCCGCAGCTTCCGCCGAATCAGGTCCTCATCGGCCTGGCCCTGTTCTTAACCGTCTTTACGATGGCCCCGACCTGGGACCGGCTCAGCCGCGACGCCCTTCAGCCCTACCTGCGGGGGGAGATTGGGGCCGATGAGGCCTGGGCCCGGGCCGAGATGCCCGTAAAAACCTTCATGCTCCGGCAGACGAATGAGAAGGACCTCGGCCTCTTTGTTGAGCTTGCCCGGCTGTCGCCTCCAGTAACAGCCGGTCCGGCGGAGCTACCCCTGCACGTGGTGATCCCGGCCTTTATCTTAAGCGAACTCAGAACGGCCTTTCAGATGGGTTTTGTCATCCTGGTGCCGTTCCTGGTTATCGACCTGGTCGTTTCGAGTGTGCTCATGGCGATGGGCATGATGATGATGCCGCCCGTCATCGTCTCACTGCCGTTTAAGATTCTGCTCTTCGTCCTGGTTGATGGCTGGACACTGGTCGTCCGGTCGCTGGTGGCCAGCTTTAACTAAAAAGGATGACCGAGCAGCTGGCGATTGAGGTTGTTGCCCGGATGCTGGGGCAGGTCCTGTACATGGCCGGGCCAGTCCTTGCCGTTGCGCTGGTGGCCGGCCTGGTCATCGGGGTCCTTCAGGCCGCAACCCAGGTGAACGAATTTACCCTGGCTTTCGTGCCCAAGCTTCTGGCCGTCTTTGCGGCCCTGGCCGTTCTGGGACCGTGGCTTCTGGGGGGTCTGGTGGCTTTCACCGTAAACCTTTATAGCCTGTTGCCCCAGATCGGACGGGGAGGCCCATAGATGCCAACCGACCCTGAAGCCGTAACCCGCTGGCTGCTTGCCGGGGCGCGGTTGTCGGCGCTGCTGGTGGTGATGCCGGTTCCGGGGTTTGGCCGGCTCGGGGTTGCGGCCCGGGTCTGGTTCGGCCTTGCCTGGGCTTATGCGGTTCTGCCCCTGGTTCCGGGGGGCTCAGGCGCGTTCCCCGCCGATGCCGCGGGTTTTATCGTCGCCTTAATTCGGGAGGTCGTTCTGGGGCTAATGATGGGCTGGCTTCTCGGGTTCGGCCTGAGCATCTACCGGCAGGCCGCAGACCTTATCGGGTTTCAGACCGGCTATACCCTGGCCCAGGCGGTTTCACCGCCCGTTGACCAGAGCGGTGAAACCGGTGCTAATCCCCTTGACCGGCTCTATCAGCTGGCGGCCGGAGCCGTCATTCTGGCAACGAATGCCCATCACCAGGCAGTCATTGCGCTCGTTCAGTGGCTTCGGCTGATGCCGCCGGGGGCCGACCTCTTCGCCGACCCGAGCCCCGTCCGGCTCGCCCAGGTTCTGGGCGGAGTTTTAGGGCTGGCCCTGCGGCTGGCGCTTCCGGTGGTCGGGGGGCTGCTTGTGGTGGACCTGGCGCTGGCGATTCTGGTCCGGACTGCCCCCCAGCTCAACCTGCTCGGGGTCGGCTTTCCAATCAAGATTGGCCTTGGGCTTGTTCTGCTCATCGTCAGCGCGCCGCTGGTTTTCGGGCAGGTGCCGGCGGTCCTTAACGGAATCATCGAAGCTGCCGATTATTTCTGGCGGGGGCCGTCCTGATGGGCGAAGAGAAGGTTGCCCCCCCGACTCCCCGCCGACGTCAGGAGGCCCACCGGCGGGGCATGGTGGCAACAAGCACCGACCTCATCGGCGTTGCGGGGCTGATGGCGGGAGGCCTTGCCCTCTACTGGGGCGGGGCCGGCATTCTCCGCGGCCTTAAGCAGCTCCTTGCCGCCAGCCTGTCCCGGCCCCCGGCCAGCCCCGACGGCCTCTGGGGCTTGATGGGGGGACAGGTCGCGGGCGGCCTCTTGCTGGCGGCTCCCGTGGTTCTGGCCGCCGGGGGCGCGGGTATCGGGATTGGTTTTCTCCAGACTGGCGGCGCCTTCAGCCTTTACCCCCTGAAGCCTGACCTTGACCGGCTCAATCCTGCTCAGGGCTTGCGTCGGCTTATCTCGTTTCAAGGACTGGTTGAGCTTATCCGGTCGGTTCTTAAGGCGGTGGTCCTCGGCCTGGTCGTTTACTTTACCCTGGCCCCATGGCTTCACCGGCTCGCCTTCTGGTCGGCGGGGGATCTGGGCGGCGGCCTCGGGGAGCTCTGGCGGCTCTCTGCTGACCTCTTTTTCCGGGGGGCTCTCGCCTTCGGGGTTCTGGCCGTTGCCGATTACGGCTACCGGCTCTGGCGCCATGAGCGGGAACTCCGAATGACCCGGAGCGAACTTAAGGAAGAACTGCGCCAGGCCGAGGGGGACCCGACCACCCGGCTACAGATGCGCCGGCGGCACCGGCAGCTGGCTTTTAGAAACATGATGGCCGCCGTCCCGAAGGCGGATGTCGTTGTCACCAACCCGACCCATCTTGCCGTTGCCCTCCGGTACGACCCCCGCCGGGGCGACGGGGCGCCCCGGGTTATCGCCAAGGGCCGGGGGCTGGTTGCCGAGCGGATTCGGAACCTGGCCCGGCAGGCCGGGGTGCCCGTCGTCTCAAATCCGCCCCTGGCCCAGGCCCTTTACCGGGCCGTCGAGGTCGGGATGGAAATTCCGCCGGCGCTTTATCAGGCGGTTGCCGAACTTCTGGCTTACATCTACCAGCTCCGGCGCGCGGGGGTGAGCCGTGGCAGTTAACGCCCGCCTGGCGGCAAAAGGGGCGGTGCCTGAGGCGCCCGGGCGCCGGGGGCTCTCCGACATCTATCTGGCGGTGGCGGTGGTGGTCGTGGTCGGGATGATGATCCTGCCCCTGCCCCCGGCCCTGCTCGATGCGCTCATCACCATCAACATCGGCCTGGCCCTTACGGTGCTCCTGGTATCAATGTACATCCGGGAGCCCCTCGAGTTCTCGGTTTTTCCGTCGCTGCTCCTTGTTGCGACCCTTTTCCGGTTGGGTCTTAACGTTTCGGCAACCCGCCAGATTCTCCTGCACGGCTACGCCGGCCGGGTAATCGACGCGTTCGGCCACTTCGTTATCGGGGGCAACTATGTCATTGGTGTCGTCATCTTTTTAATCCTGGTTGTCATCCAGTTTGTCGTTATAACGAACGGCGCGGGCCGGGTGGCCGAGGTTGCGGCCCGGTTTACCCTGGATGCGATGCCCGGCAAACAGATGGCCATCGACGCCGACCTCAATGCCGGGATTATCGACGAGGCCGAGGCCCGGCGCCGGCGCCGCCTCATTGAGCTTGAGGCGGACTTTTACGGGGCGATGGATGGGGCTAGCAAGTTCGTTAAGGGCGACGCCATCGCCGGGGTGGTCATCATCTTAATTAACATCGTCGGGGGCATCGTTATCGGGGTCCTTCAGCGGGGTCTGCCTATCGACCGGGCACTCCAAACCTACACGGTGCTGACCGTGGGCGACGGCCTTGTTTCGCAGATTCCGGCCCTCCTCATCTCAACCGCGACCGGTATCATCGTGACCCGTGCTGCGCCGCCGGAATCCGGCGGCAGCCTCGGGCAGGAGATGGCCCGGCAGATTCTCTATGGGCCGAAGCCCCTGGCCCTGGCCGCAGCCCTTCTAGGGGGCCTCGCCCTTATTCCGGGCATGCCGACCCTGCCGTTCCTTGCCATCGGGGCGGGCCTGGGTGGCCTGGCATACGCGGTCCACCGCGGCTGGGGCAGCGCAGGCCCGGCAGGGGCGTACGCCGCTTCTGGCGTGGGCGGCGCAGCCGCGTCCGGGACGCCGGCTCTGCCGGCCGATGAGGTTGCGGCTGTACTTAAGAGCCTTCAGCCTGACCCGCTCGAACTCGAGGTCGGCTACGGCCTCATCCCCCTGGTGGAGGGGGAGGGGCAGAGCCCGGTCCTGGGCGGCTCACTTCTCAAGCGGATAACGTTGCTGCGCCGGCAGATTGCCCAGGAGCTCGGGTTTGTCATCCCGACCGTCCGGGTTCGGGACAACCTTGAACTCGGGGTCCACCAGTACCGGATAAAGCTCCGGGGCGTCCCGGTCGCCTCCGGCGAGGTGCGGCCAAACATGTATCTTATTCTTCACGGGGCCGGCGGCGTTGGGGGCGCGCCTTCGGCACCCGAAATTCCCGGCGAGGATACAAAGGAGCCGGCGTTCGGCCTGCCAGCCAGGTGGATTGAACCGGGTTTCCGGGACCAGGCCGAGCTTTTCGGTTACACGGTTGTCGACCCGGTCGGGGTTATCATCACCCACCTTTCCGAGACGATCCGCTCCCTGGCCGCCGAACTGCTTACCCGGCAGGATGTCCGGCAGCTTGTAGACCAGCTCAAGACGCAGTATCCGGCCCTGGTTGAGGAGCTTATTCCCGACCAGCTTTCCCTCGGCGAGCTCCAGCGGGTGCTCCAGAACCTGCTCCGGGAGCGGGTACCGATCCGGGACCTGGTAACCATCCTTGAGAGCATTTCGCCCCTGCTCCGCACCACCCGCGACCCGGACCAGCTTTCCGAGGCTGCCCGCCAGGGCCTTGCCCGGGCTATCTGCCGGCAGCTGGCTGAAGGGCCCGAGAATCAGATTGTAGCTTTTGCCCTCGGTCCGAGGCTTCAGGAGTTGCTCTTGAACAGCTTAACGGCCGCCGAAAGCGGCTCCCCGGGAACGGTCCTGGCCCTTCCGCCGGACGTCACCCGTCAGCTCATTACTCGCCTGGCGGCCGCGATGGAGAGCCTTGCTGCCGGCGAAGGCGGCAGTGCCGCCCGGCCGGTTCTGGTCTGTCCGCCGAAGCTCAGGCTCCCGCTCCGCAGGCTTACCGAGCGGTCCCTGCCGGGGCTCGTTCTCCTTTCGTATTTGGAAGTGGCCCCGGGTTACCGGCTTGAAATCCGGACAACCGTGGAACTGGACGTCTGATGACTCTCCCGGAAGGCTACTTGAAAATCGGGCGGCCGGCGAACATTCTGGTTCCCGAGGAAGGCGGAGGCGCCGGTTCCTACCCATCCCGGATTGAGGAGGTCGCCGAAGGCGGGAACCGGCTGATTCTGGCTTACCCGATGCGAAATCTCGTCCCGGTTCGGCTGGTTCCCGGCGACCCGGTAACGGTCGAGATTGTGGGCGAGCGGGGAGTCTACCAGCTAGAAGCGGTCGTTCTGGGGCGGGACCTTGGCCGGGTGCCGGTGCTGGTGGTTGTTGCCAGGGGCGAGTGGGTCCGCCATCAGCGGCGGGAATTCTTTCGGGTGAGCCTGGGAATGATGCCGGTCCAGGCCAGGTTTATTCGACCCGGGAACGAAGGCGCGGCGGCCGAAGGCTGCCGGTTGCTTCTGCGGGATATCAGCGGGGGTGGGCTGGGTCTGGTTGCCGACCGGCCCCTCAAAGTTGGGGACCAGCTTGAGCTTGAGCTCAGCCTTAACGGAAGCGGGGGGTTCCCGGTTCGGGTTGAGGTGGTCTGGGCGCGGCCCCGGCCGGGCGGCACGGGCAGGTTACCGAAGCGGGCTTTCGAGGCCGGGGCCAAGTTCATCGATATCGAGCCGGCCAGACGGGAGGCAATCGTCAAATTTTGCCTTCGCAGGCAGCTGAAACAGCGCAGACCAGCGGAGGAATAAGCGATGCGGTGGGCTGAAATTCTGCTTCTGACGCCGGCGGCTGTGTTTATTGCCGTAGCCTGGGGCGGGGTGCTGGCCGGGGCGTCCATTGAGACGGCATGGGTAAGGGGCATTGTCGGGGCGGCCGCCAGCGGCGCGATCGGCCTCGCGATTTTGTGGCTCCTGCGGCCGGACCAGCGGAGGGCTGACCCGTGAAGGTCGAGGAGGTCTGGGTGCGCTTCTTCAAGACCCGGGACCCGGCCCTCCGGGAGAAGCTCATCCTGCATTATGCGCCGCTGGTGCGGCAGGTCGCCGCCCGCCTGGGCATCGGCATCCCGGGCGTTGTTGACCGGGAGGACCTGGTCGGCTACGGGATGGTCGGCCTCATCCAAGCCGTCGACCGCTATGACCCGACTCGCCAGGTCAAATTCGAGACCTTCGCCCGCCAGCGGATTCGGGGGGCTATTGTCGATGCCCTGCGCCAGCTTGATATCCACCCCCGGGGGGCCGCCCGGCGTCTGCGTGAGCTTGAAGAGGTTCATGAGGCCCTCTATCAGCGGCTCGGCCGTCATCCCACCGATGTGGAGGTGGCCGAAGCCCTGGGTATCCCGGTCGAGGCCTACCAGGAGGCCCTCCTTCACGACTCGGCCCAGGTTCTCTCCCTCGAAACTCCCCTTCGGCTCCGGCCTGACGATTCACTTACGGTCGCGGACCGGCTGGCGGGAACCGGGGAGGGCGTCGACCCGGCCGAGTACGTCGAGGAGCAGGAGGCCATCCGGGTTGTCGCGGAGGCGATAAGAACCCTCCCGGAGCGGGACCGCCTGGTGCTCGCCCTCTACTACAAGGAGGAGCTGACCTTTGCGGAGATCGGGGCGGTCCTTGGCATCTCCCCGACCCGGGCAATCCAGCTTTATACCCGTGCAATTATCCGGCTCCGGGCTGCGGCTGCCCGCGCCGGACTCACCACCGCGGTAGGAGGCCCTTGACAAATGAGGCTGTTATTGCTAGTTTTGCCGGCTATCGGCCTGACGCTTTTTACGTGGCTTCCGAGCGCCCCGGGAGGCTTGACGGCCCTGGCGAACGGCACGCCGGTCCGGGTTGTTCTCGGCTATCTGCCGGGCGTCTCAAACTGGGGGCCGACGGACGCGGCCGGGGTTGCCGAGCTCGTATTTAAGGAGGGTGAGGTCCGGCTGAGCGTGGTCGGGTCGCAACGGCGCGGAAGCGGGGCGTACAACATCTGGCTCATTAAGGCCGCCAACGGGGCTGCCTACAACCTGGGCCGGTTTAACGTCGGCCCGGACGGGACGGCCCGCCTCGATTACGTCCTGCCCAACGCAATCCCCGAAGAAAACTGGGACCTCATGCTTATCAGTGTGGAAGAAGGCGGGCCGCCGGCGGCGCCGGGACCGCGCCGGTCCATCGCCGGCCGGATTGAGCCCCCGGAAGGTGCCGCCGGCGCGCCGGCCGAACTTCCCCGAACCGGCGGGGACAGCACGCCGCCGCAAGCGCCGGGGCCGTGGGAACCGCCCCCGGCTGGGCTTACGGCCCTCGGTTTCGGGACCGGCGCAGGCATCGTCTTTGGCCTCGGGTTTATGTTGGGAAGATTAAGGAGGCGAGGCCGATGATCCGGGGGCTCTACACCGCCGTCTCCCAGCTTGATGCCCAGCTTCGCCGTCAGGAACTGCTGGCCCACAACCTGGCCAATATCGGCACGCCCGGCTTTAAGCAAACCCTGCTTGCTCAGGTCGAGCGAACAAGCCTTGGCCTGTGTCGGTTCGGGGATTCTTCCCTCATCTTGCCCATCGGTTCACTGGGAACCAGCACAGGCCTCGAGCCTGCGGCCATTGACCTTAACCCGGGGCCGACAACTGAGACCGGCGAGCCCCTGGACCTGGCTGTGAGGGGGGTTGGCTTTTTCGTCGTCCAGCGCCCGGACGGCCCGGCCTATACCCGGGACGGAACCTTCTTCGTCGACGCCGAAGGGTATCTGTCAACGGCCGGAGGATTCCGGGTTCTGGGGCAGAATGGCCCGATTCGGGTCGGCACATCGGACTTTGAGGTGAGCCCGGATGGGACGGTAACTGTGGGCGGCCAGGCCGTGGACCGGCTCAGACTTGTGGACCTTTCCAGGGCGCCGGGAATTGTTCGGGTCGGGGATAACCTTTTGCGGCCGTCGGACCCGAATTTCCAGCCCCCACCTGCCCCGCCCGAGACGGCCGTCCTGCAGGGGGCGATTGAGGAGTCAAACGTTAATCTTACTGAGACAGTCGCGCAGCTGCTGGCGGCTATGCGGGCCTATCAATCGGCCCAGCGGATGCTCCTTGAGGCCGATTTGACCCTCGACCGGGCGATTCAGCAGCTCGGCCGCTGGGATTAGGAGGTGAAAAATATGCTTCCGGTGATGGCGACCGCTTTAAGCGGTGCCCTAGCGTACCAGGCGGCGGTCGATGAAATTGCGCACAACCTTGCGAATCTGTCGACCCCGGCCTACCGCCCAACCCGGCTCGTTCAGGCCGAACTTCCCCCGCCCCAGGCGGGTGTTGTCCCGGCGGTTCGCCGGCTGCTTACGCGGCCCGGCCCGATGGTCGGAACCGGCGCGCCTTTTGACGTGGCCCTTGCAGATAGCCGCACGTTCCTGCGGGTGCGGCTTCCCGAAGCCGCCTCCGGCGGCTTCGCCTACACCCGCCGGGGAGACCTGCGGTTTGACGAGACCGGCCGGCTCGTAACCTTTAGCGGCCTGCCGCTTGACCCGGAAATCAGGATACCCCCTGGTGCTCGGGCCGAGGTCCGACCGGACGGCACGGTAGTAGCCGTGAGCGATAACGGGGTTGAAACCGTTCTCGGACGAATCGAGGTTTTCACGTTTGACCGGCCCGAAAACCTCCAACCCATTGGCGGCGGCCTTTTCCGGGAGTCCGCCTCAAGCGGTCCGGCCCGGATGCTGCAGGCGCCAGGGGACCTTCTACCCGGCCATCTTGAGATGTCGGGGGTGGACCTGGTCGGGGAATTTGCCAGGCTTATTGCCGCTCAGCGGGCCTACACCCTCAACCTTAACGTAATCCGGGACCAGGACCAGCTCCTCGGCCAGGCGGTCGAGCTGGTCCGGGGCTGAGAAAATCGGTCCGGCCTGCCGATAGATCAAAACGGAGGTGGAGAAGACAGCGATGGAGATATCGAGGATTGGCCCTGAGTCCGGCAGATTCCTGCCCATCGGCCGTCCGGAGGGTGCCGGTTCCCGGGAGCGAGCCGCCAATCCCCGGCCGCCGGCCGAGCCGGACGCGACGTCAGGGGCAGTTTTCGTTTCGCCTGAGGTGCGCCTTATCATGGCCCTCCATCAGGCCGTCCAGAATGCCTCCGACATCCGGCCCGAGGTGGTCGCGGGCCTGAGGGCCCGGATTGAGGGCGGCCGGTATGCCGTGAACGAGTTCGAGCTGGCAAGGCTTCTCGTGAGGGGAGGCGGGGGGTGAACGAGCCGGTATCGACAATCGACGCCCTGGTTGAGCTTTGCGAACACGAGCGGATAGCGGTTCAGACCGGGGACATCCAGGCCCTCGGGGCGATTGTCCTTGCCCGGACCGGGCTTGTCCGGGAACTCGCATCCGGGTCGTCGGGCGGCAAAGCCGCGTTCGAGCCGGCGCGCCTTCGGCGCCTCCGGGCCGAGGTCAGGCGGAACTTAAGCCTCTACGGGGAACTTATCCGGGTCACAGCTGAGTATCGCGGGTGGCTTGGTCGCATCCGCGGGAGGGACGCCGGCACTTACAGCCCGTATCCCGGAGGCGTGGCCTGATGTGGGGGACCTTTGGGAGCATTGAGATTGCGCTGCGGGCCCTTCAGGCCCAGCGGCTTGCCCTTAATGTAATCGGTCACAACATCGCCAACGCCAACACTCCCGGCTATTCCCGCCAGACAGCCCGCCTGGAAACAACACCACCCTATCCGTGGCCAGGCCTCACCCAAAGCGCCGGCGCCGGTCAGATTGGAACAGGCGTCGCTGTTGCCGGAATTGACCGGCTTCGGGATGCTTTTACTGACCTTCAGCTGCGCCAGCAGTATTCGCTTGCCGGCTATTACACGGTCCTCGCCGACGGCTACGCCCAGGTTGAAGCCGTCTTTAACGAACCGTCCGACTCCAGCCTCAACCAGCAGCTTGGTCGCTTCTGGAACGCCTGGCAGGAGCTGGCATCAAGCCCCCAGGATACGTCCATCCGAACAAGCGTTATCCAGTCGGCCGAGAGCCTGGCAAGCCTTTTTAACCGGATGGTCGGCCAGCTTCGTCAGCTTCAGAGGGACCTGGATTTTCGGGTCGGAAGCAAGGTCGGCGAAATCAACGAGCTTGCCGACCGGATCGCCCGCCTTAATGTCCAGATCGGTCAGATCCGGGGCACCGGCCAGAACCCGAACGACCTTCTCGACCAGCGAGACCAGCTCATCGACCGGCTTTCCCAAATCGTTCGGGTAGCCTACGTCGAGGACCCGAACGGGCAGGTAACGATTTATATCGGCGGCCGGATGCTCGTCCATAACGAGCAGGCGTTTAAGCTCTCAACCGCACCCGGACCCGGGGGCTTCGCCGTGCCGGTCTGGGCCGACGACGGGACCCCGGTAAATGTCGGGGCCGGCGGTGCCCCCGCCGGAGAGCTTGCCGCCCTTATGGACCTGCGGGATACGGTTATCCCGGCGAAAATTAACGAGCTTAACAGCCTCGCCGCGGCCCTGGCCGGGGCCGTCAACGCCGTCCACCAGACCGGCTACGGCCTCGACGGCTCGACAGGCCTCGACTTCTTCGTCTTCACAGCCGGCGACGAGGCCGCAACCCTGGCGGTGAACCCCGCGGTGGCGGCTGACCCGCTGAAAATCGCCGCCGCCCAGAGTCCCAGTGCCCCCGGCGATGGCCGGAATGCCCTGGCTGTCGCCCAGGTCCAGTATCAGCAGCTGATGCTCGGGAATACGGCGACCCTGGGCGAATACTACCAGCAGGTTGTCGGCCGGCTGGGGCTTGAGGCCAGGCAGGCCGGGGACCAGAAGGCAAACCAGGAGGTTGTTCAGAACTACCTGGAGGCCCGGCGGGACAGTTTTTCGGGGGTGTCTCTGGACGAGGAGGCCGGGCGCATGGTCCTTTATCAGCGGGCCTTTGAGGCGGCGGCCCGGACCCTCACGGTGCTTGATGAGCTTCTCGACCAGCTCATCAATCGGACCGGCATAGTTGGCAGGTAGGAGCTTAACCGGCGATGCGCATAAGCCACCGTCAGATCGGCGAGCAGATCCTGGCCGACATCACGGCCGCGTTTGACCGGCTCAGCCGCTACCAGCGGCAGGTCTCGTCCGGCCGGCAGATAACCAGGCCTGCGGACGACCCCGAAGGCACAGCCTCGACCCTGGGCTACCGGGCGGTCCTGCTTCGGGTCGACCAGCATCTCGTCAACATCGACCGGGCCCGGGCCTGGCTTTCGGCGACGGATTCGGCCTTAAGCGACCTGGTTCAGACCCTTCAGCGGGC
>JAUQQI010000070.1:3983-15620 GCA_030549955.1 Chloroflexota bacterium | reverse complement strand
CCGCCAGCGCGGCCTGCACCGGCAGCTGCGCGCGTCCCTCTTCCCCCGGGTCCCGCCGCGGCCCCGCACCGGCTGTGGGCGCGGCGGCGCTGGCGGGGAGGCGCGCGCGGCTCCCCCCCACGGCCGTGGTCGCGCTAGCCGCGGGAGGCGACGCTGCTCTTCCGCGGGCTCGTGGACCCCGCCGAGGCCACCCGGGCCCTGGAGGCCGCAGGGCTGGGCTGGCTGGAGCTCGTGGACAACGGGCGGCTCCGCCGGCCCTTCCCCCACCTCGACCTCCCCGAGGTCCGCGCCTACCACCTGGTGCCCCGGGGGGTGCGGAAGGCGGCCGCCGTCCGCCTCCACCTCGAGCGGCACGGCTGGTCCCCGGAGGAGGCCTGGGCGGTGGGGGACGCGCCCGCGGACCTGCTCAGATCGCTGCCTCGTCCTTGTCGCCGGTACGGACCCGGACGACGCTGTCGACGGGCGAGACCCAGACCTTCCGGTTTGTGGCCGATATGCCGGGCACGTTCCCGTTCTACTGCACCGAGTTCTGCTCGGCTTTGCACCTTGAGATGATGGGCTACTTCCTGGTCAAACCGGCTTAAGGAGAAGCTGACCCATGAAAACGTCCCCCGCACCGGTAATCGCCGTACCCGAGCGACAAGCATCGGGCCTCAGCCGCTGGCTTAATGACCGGCTGCTGTTCGTCCTGGCTGCTGTTGCCTTGCTTGTATCCCTGCTACTGCCCTACTGGGAGATGACCCTGCGGGCCCCCCAGTATCCGGGGGGACTGCGGGTCGCCATTTACCTGGGGCCGCGGGGGCTTGTCGGCGATGTTGCCGAAGTCAACGGCCGTAACCATTACATCGGCATGATGCCGTTGGAGGAGGCGGCCAGACTCGAGCGAGCCCTTGCCCCCTACGGGGTTGTGGCTCTGACCCTTGTGGCGGTCCTGGCCGCCCTTATCCGCCGGCGCTGGACGGCAATGCTCGGCCTGGCCATTGTTGCATTCCCGGTTATCTTCCTCGGCGACCTGGCCTACTGGCTGTGGTACTACGGTAACCACCTGGACCCAACAGCGCCCTTAAGCTCGGCCATTAAGCCCTTCACCCCGCCGGTCCTCGGGGTCGGCCGGGTCGGCCAGTTCGTGGTGGTTGCCGATTTCGGCCCCGGGCTTTACCTGGCGTTTGCGGCCGCCCTCCTGGCGGCGGCCGGACTCGTCCTGCGCTGGCGAGTAGCCCACAAAACCGGTAAGTCAAAAGGAGACTTCTGATGCGGGCGGGCTGGGTCGCCTTGCTGGCCATTGCCGCTGTGCTCGCCTCCCTTATGCCGGCAGGGCCGGCCGGGACCCAGCCTGCTATCACGGTCTGCCCGACCTGCGAGGTAACTGACCTGCAAGCCGCGGTGGCGGCGGCGCCGGCTGGGGCTATCATCGAAGTCCTGGGCGGAGCCTACTCCGGTCCGGTGGTCATTGATCGGCCCGTCACCCTGCTGGGCCGGGACCGCCCAATTATTGACGGCCATGGACGGGGTTCGGTGGTCGCCGTCACCGCCCCCGGGGTTCGGCTTGAAGGTTTTGTTATCCGGGGCAGCGGCTCGAGCCACGACCACGAGGACAGCGGGGTTGTCGTCAGCGCCCCTGGCGCTGCCATCGTCGGCAACGAGGTTGTCGACTGCCTCTTCGGTATCTATTTTCAGAACGCCCCCGACGGCCTTATCCAGGGCAATACCATTGTGGGCAAGGACCTTCCCGAGCCTCTTCGGGGTGATGGCCTGAAGGTGTGGTACAGCCCCGGCGCCCGCGTCATTGGAAACCGGCTGGAGAAGACCCGGGATGCCCTCATCTGGTACTCCGACAACACCCTGGTCAGCGGCAACCGGATAAGCGGCGGCCGCTACGGCCTCCACTTCATGTACAGCCAGAACAGCCTTATTGAAGGCAACGACATCCGCGAAAACTCCGTCGGAATCTATCTCATGTACGGGGCCCGCCAGACGGTCCAGGGCAACGTCCTCCGGGGCAACCGGGGGCCGTCCGGCTACGGCCTGGCCCTCAAGGAGACGGACGGGGTCGTCGCCGAGCGCAACCTTTTTTACAATAACCGGGTCGGCATTTACATCGACAACTCGCCCCTCTCGCCCGAACTGGAAAACCGGTTTACCGGAAACTGGGTGGCGTATAACGATACCGGCCTGCTCTTCACGGCGGCGACCCGCCGCAACGTCATCGCCGGGAACACCATCCTGGAAAACCTGGAGCAGGTCGGGGTCCAGGGTGGGGGCGTTCTGGGGGATATTCGCTGGGTCGATGGGGGACGGGGCAACTTCTGGGCCGACTACGTCGGCTACGACGCCGACGGCGACGGCGTCGGGGATATCCCGTACCGGAACGAACCGGTCTTCGGGGCCCTTGCCGACCGCTACCCCCTGCTCGGATTCTTCCGGTTCAGCCCGGCCTTCGCGGCCCTGGAGCTGGCCGCCCGGGCCGTGCCCGTCTTCCGGCCTCAGCCTCGTCTCGTCGACCCGGCACCTCTGGTCGCCCCGCCAGGCCCGCCGCCGGTACCCGGCCTTAAACCCGACCCGACGCGCTACCACCCGCTGGCTGGCCTGTTGCTGGCGACCGGCATGGTTATCCTCAGCCTGCCCTGGCTGGGGCGCCGGACCGGCCCGGGCACCAGGACGGCGCCGGCCGCCCCGTCACCGGCCCAGGGCCCGGAGCCCCTCGTCTGCGTTGGCGGCCTTACCAAGGCCTATGGTGACCGCCCCGTGTTGCAGGACGTATCGTTTACCGTTCGGGTGGGGGAGGCGGTTGCCCTCTGGGGGCCGAACGGGGCGGGCAAGACTACCGTCCTGCGGTGCCTGCTTGGATTGACCGGTTACCAGGGCGAAATCCGGGTCGGCGGATATTCGCCCCGCCGCGACGGTGCCCGCCTCCGCCGGCTTATCGGCTACGTTCCCCAGCAAGTGCCCGCTCTCGATATGTCGGTCGGGGAGCTTGTGGAGGTCATTGCCGCCCTCCGGGGCGAACCGGTCGGATATGCCCGGGAGCGGCTGGCCGCCTTCGCCCTCGACGGCGTCGGGCAGCTGCCGCTGCGGGCCCTCTCGGGCGGCATGCAGCAGAAGCTCATCCTGGCCCTGGCCTTAATCGGCGACCCGCCCATCCTCCTCCTCGACGAGCCCACGGCGAACCTCGACCCGGAGAGTCGGGCCGACCTCCTCGGCCGCCTGAAGGCCCTGCGGGACCAGGGCCGGACCATCGTCTTTACTTCCCACCGGGAAGAGGAGGTCCGTCAGCTGGCCAGCCGTGTCATCCGGCTCGAAGGGGGCCGCAAGGTCGGCGAGCTCACCATGTCCCCGGGGGCGCCGGCCCGGCTGACGGTCCGCCTGCTCCTGGATGAAGGCCTGGTTGGTCAGGCCGCCAGCCTGCTTCAGACTCACGGGTTTGAAGTGTATCGCAACGGCCGGAGCCTGCGGGTTACGGTCGATGCCGGCCGAAAAGCCGAGCCCTTCTTCATCCTGGGCCGGGCCGGTGTGAAGGTGCACGATTTTACCCTGGAGAATGAAGATGGGGTGGGCTAGGAGCGCTCGGATTCTGGCCGGCAAGGAGCTCCGGGATGCCCTGCGGAACCGCTGGTTTGTGGCCTACAGCGCCAGCCTGGCGGTTCTGAGCCTGGGCCTTGCCTTCCTGGCCCTGGCCGGGGCCGGCTATGGCCAGGTGGCCGGCTTCGGGCGAACCGCCGCCAGCATGGTGAACCTGATGATGCTGCTCGTGCCCCTGATGGGCCTGACCCTCGGGGCCCAGTCCCTCGCCGGGGAACGGGAGCGGGGAAGCCTCGAATTCTGGCTTGCCCAGCCCGTCGATCTTCTCGATTTCTACCTGGGAAAGGTTGTTGGCCTGGGGCTGGCGCTCGCGGCCGCGGTGGGGGTGAGTTTCGGGGCGGCTGGACTCGCCCTCGGGGCCGCCGGATCCTACCGGGACCCCCAGACCTTCCTGGGGCTCGTCGAACTTACGGTCCTCCTTGGCTGGGCAAACCTTGCTATAGGAGTGGCCATCTCGGCTGCTGTCCGCCGGTCCGGCACGGCCCTGAGCCTGGCGGTCGCTGCCTGGCTTGTTCTCGGTCTGGTCGGTAGTCTCGGCCTGATGGGGACGGCCATCGTTCTGCGGCTTTCGCCCGGCTGGCTGCTGGTGGCGGCATTTATAAACCCCCTCGAAAGCTACCGGGTTGCCGCCCTGTATCTGCTCAGCGGGTCGACCGAACTGCTCGGGCCGGCTGGCCTCTATGCCGCCGACCTTCTCGGTCCCTACCTGCCCCTGGTCTTCCACGCAAGCCTCGCCCTGTGGATTCCGGCCGCCCTGGTCGCCGGCTACCTGGGCCTCCAAAGGGAGGTTCGCCCGTGAACCGCCGGGAGTTTCTCGGCCTTCTGGCTCTGGCCGCCCTGGCCGGGGCCTGCGCCCACCGGACGGAGCCCGAGCCCCCGGACATCCGCTACGGCCGGGATGTCTGTGCCGAATGCGGAATGATTATCGGCGACGACCGGTTTGCCGCCGCGGCGTCGGTTGCGGGGGCCGATCCCCTGCTCTTTGATGATATCGGGTGTCTGCTGGTTTACCGGCAGAAGCGCCGGCCGGCCTGGGCTGCCGTCTGGGTCCATGATTACGAGAGTCGAAGTTGGGTCCGGGCCGAAGGCGCCTGGTTTCTTTTGAGCCCACAGGTCCGGAGTCCGATGGGTTGGGGCCTGGCCGCCTTCGCCGACAGCACCCGGGCCAGGGCCCGTCAGGCGGACCTCGGGGGCGAGGTTCTAACCTGGGCCGAACTCGAGACCCGTAACCTGACGCCCCCGCGGCACGGCTGAAGGCCCCCCTAGCAGGCCGGACCGACCGGCAGGCTCAGGGTTACCGTGGTTCCCTGGCTGGGCTCACTTTCGACGTGGAGACTCCCACCCACCAGCCGGGCCCGTTCCTGCATCCCCAGCAAACCGAGACCCTGGCCGTTCGCCTGACCGCCGAGCACCTCTGCTGGCACGAAGCCGCAGCCGTTGTCGGCAACCTTTACCCGCAAGCAGTCGGGGCTGAAGCCGATGGCAACTTCGACCAGGGTTGCCCGGGCGTGCTTTTCGACATTGCGGAGGGCTTCCTGGATGATCCGGTAGACGGCTACCTCAGCCTCAGAACCGAGCCGGCGGGGCTCACCCTCCACCCAAAGTCGGGTACCGATGCCGGTGCGGCGCTCCAGGTCGGCCAGGCACCAGTCCACGGCCTGGACCAGACCCAGGTCATCCAACAGCGACGGACGGAGGTCCTGGCAAAACCTTCGCACATCCCGAATGGCCCCTTGTATTAATCCTCTCAAGGCGTCAAGCTCATTCCGGACGGCGGCCGGCAGACCCTTCGATGCCATGACCTTATCGAGGGTGGCTTTCATCACAACCAGGGACTGGATCGTATCGTCGTGGAGCTCCCGGGCCAGCCGCTTGCGCTCTTCCTCCTGGGCCTGGACAGCCATCCGCAGGTAGGTCCGCAGGTTCTTCTGGGCAACCATCAGTTCGTCAAGGGCCTTCCGTGCCTCCTGGTAGTGGCGGGAGTTATCCAGGGCGACCGTCAGCTGGCGGGCTACCGCTTCGAGTAGACCCACGTCGTCGGCCGAAAGCGGCCAGCAGCGGCTGAAGATGCCCAGTACCCCAATGATCCGGTCGCCCACCCGGACGGGAACCACAGCCGCACTTCTGAGGTGATTCCCGGGCCAGCCATCGGTCCACTCCTGAATAAGGCGCGGCCGCCCATCCTGAGCCACCTGCCGGATGATGGCTTCAAGCTCGGCGGGAAGCTCGCCCTCCGGACCCCGGACCGTGAGGGCCGGAATGTCGGGATTGTCGGCGGCCGAGGCCAGCCAGACGGCGTCGGTCCGGCTCTCCCGCAGGAAGACCCCGAGGACGTCGGCGACGATCCCGGCGGGCTCAAGCCGGCGGCTGGCGGCCGCGGCCGTCGCGTTCAGAAGCATCAGCCGGCGGCTCATCTGCTCGGCATTCTGCCTGGCTCGGGCCTCGCCTTCAACCCGCTGGGCCACGAGGATGGCCACGATGACGGTGATGGTTATCTGAAAGAACTCGCCCAGCCGTTCGGTGGGACCGTGCCACAGGAACGCATTGGGCACGGCCAGCACGGCGCTCCAGAGGGCCGTCGGCAAAGCGCCCCCCATCCCGAAGTGGAGGGCGGCGTACAGGACCGGGATCAGGTAAAAGGAGACCGGGACAAAGGCCAGGGCCTCGTGCTGGCCGAAAAATCCACCGAATTCGACGAGGTGGTGGCCGCCCGTGATAAAGAGAACCAGCGCCTGGACGACCCAGAAGCGCCGGTCCCGGAGCCTCTGGCGAAAGAGCCGGGCAAAGGCCCGGCCGCGTTCAGTCAAAGACTTTAAGCTGCCAACCTGTTCTGTCAAGGTTATCGTCACCCCAGGTCCTCCAGGTGGAGCCAGCCCCGGCGCAGGGCGTAAACGACGGCCTCGGTCCGGGAAGCAACCCCCAGCTTGTCAAAGACCCGCCGGAAATAGGTGTGGACAGTTCGGAGTCCGACTCCCAGCTGCCGGGCGATCTCCTTGTTGCTCAGGCCCCGGGCCGCCAGCTGGAGAACCTCCTGTTCCCGCTCGGAAAGGTGGCCCCAGACCTTCGCCCGGCTTGCCATAAGACCCGGGGAGGTGAAGTGTGCCAGAACCTTGCGGGCGATCGGCGGGCTCAAGACCGATTCGCCCTCGTAAACCTGGCGAATGGCCCGGGCCAGTTCGGCCACGTCGACGGTTTTCAGCAGGTACCCGGCAGCCCCAGCTTCCAGGAGAGCATAAACGTACTGCTCGTAGTCGTAAACCGTCAGGACCAGGACCGCCACTTCCGGGCACCGGGCCTTTATGCGGCGGGTAGCCTCGATGCCGTTCAGCCGGGGCATGGCGATGTCCATGACCACAACATGGGGGCGCAGCCTTTCAGCCAGTTCCGCTGCCGTCTCCCCGTCCCCGGCTTCGCCAACGACCTGGATACAGCGGTCGACCGCCGTGAGGCGGTCGCGGACCCCCGCCCGGAACAGGGGGTGGTCATCGGCCACAAGTACGCGAATCAACTCCAAACTCCACCTCCCCTCTCAAGTATAGGTTCCGCCGGGCACCGACTGGGAGAGGGGTGTCGGGATCCCTGCGCACCGGGGCTGTAGGCATAGATACTGACAGCTTCGTACGTATCTAATCGGACCCACCGAGACGGTCGCCGGGGCTAGCCTTAGGTGGGAAGATGCTGAGGACCCGGCAAGATGAGCCAAAATAAAGTTTCCCGTCGCCAGTTGTTCAAGGCAGCAGGTGGGGTGGTGGCCGGCTTGGCCGCGCCTGCCCTCATCGGGGCAGGCGGCCTATCCCAGCCTTCAGCAGATAGCCGGTCACGGTCAACCCGCCGGCGGCAGTGGGTTCTGGTCATTGACCTCCGCAAGTGCGAAGGGTGCGTGACAACTGGCAAGCCGCCCCAGTGCGTTGAGGCCTGCAACGTCGAGCACTTCGTGCCCAGGGGCCAGGAGTGGATTCGGGTCCTTGAGATGAAGGATCTGACCGGCCACACCTACTTCCTGCCCCGCCCGTGCATGCAGTGCGAAAACGCCCCTTGCGTCCGGGTGTGTCCGGTCGGGGCCAGCTACCACAATGAGGAGGGCGTCGTTCTGATTGACCACCGGCGGTGTATCGGCTGCCGCCTCTGCATGGCCGCCTGCCCCTACGGGGCCCGGGTCTTCAACTGGGGGCAGCCGGAAAACCCGCCCGGTGCCCTCTTCGCCGACTACCGGCCCGAATACCCGGTTCCTCACCTGAAGGGCACGGTCGAAAAATGCATGCTCTGCGCCCATCGAACCCAGAATGGGAAACTGCCCGCCTGCGCTCAGGCCTGCCCGATGTTCGCGATCTATCTGGGCGACCTCACCGAGGATGTGGCAACTAACGGCAAGGAGGTGGTCCAGCTCTCAACCTTTCTGGCCGAGAACCACGCCTTCCGGCTCCGGGAGGAGCTGGGCACCCGGCCTCGGGTCTGGTACGTCCCCGGCCACGGCCAGGAATACGGGCGGGACGTTCGTGATACCCGCACCCCGAAGAAACCGCGTTCATGGCAGGAGCTCGGGGCGACCCTGGAGAACCCCCACGGAGGCCACCAGTGAGCCCGACTGAACACGAGCGGCTTAAAGCACTCGTGTTCCAACCCGTTATCCGCAGCACACCGGTCTACTACCTCTGGCTGGCATTTCTTCTCGTGGTATTCGGGGCCGGCGTGCTGGCCTATCTCAACCAGCTCAACCGGGGCCTCGTTGTCACCGGCATGCGGGACGCCGTGGTCTGGGGCCTCTATATCAGCAACTTCGTCTTCTTCAGCGGCCTGAGCATGGCGGGGACGTTTATCTCGGCGATCCTCAGGATTACCGGCGCCGGATGGCGCCGGCCGCTGACCCGCCTGGCCGAGCTTTCGACGGTGGCTGCCCTGCTGATGACCGCCCTCATGCCTGTTGTCGATATGGGCCGCCCCGACCGTATCCTGAACCTGGTCCGGTTCGGGCGGCTCGAATCGCCCCTGCTCTGGGACCTGATGGTCATCCCGACTTACCTGGTTGCGAGTGCCCTCTATCTTTATCTCTTCCTGATACCGGATGTGGCCGTGCTCCGGGATGAGCTTAAGGGCCGGGTTTCGGGCCTCCGCCGCCGGCTTTACTCGCTGCTGGCCCTCGGCTGGCGGGGACTGTCCGAACAGCGCCAAAGCCTTGAGTGGGCCGGGACGGTCATGATGCTGGTAGTGATTCCCATCGGGGTTGCGACCCACTCGGTCGTGAGCTGGATCTTCGGCATGACGTTCCGGGTCGGCTGGAACAGTACCATCTTCGCCCCATACTTTGTCGTCGGAGCCCTTTACTCCGGTACAGCCCTGCTAATTACCCTGATGTTCATCATCCGCCGCCTCTACCACCTGGAGGACTACTTGACTGAGCAGCACTTCCGCTACCTGGGTTACCTGATGGCGGCGTTCGGCATGGTCTATTTCTACTTTACCTTCGCCGAGTACCTGACCACCGGCTACAAGCTGGGCGGCGAAGAAAAGGACCTGCTGGAGGAGGTTTTCTTCGGCCGCTACAGCCGGCTGGTCTGGCCCGGCTTCCTGGCCGGACAGGTCCTGCCTGTCCTGCTGGCCGTTCACCCCCGGACCCGGACGATTCCCGTCCTGTTCGGGGCGTCCCTGCTGGTGAACGTGGGCATGTGGCTTAAACGGTTTATTATCGTGGTTCCGTCCCTGGCGGCCCCGCTCTTGCCCGCCTACGGCTGGGGCATTTACATCCCAACCCTGACCGAGGTCGCGGTGACCGTTGGGTCCTTTGCCGGCTTCGCCCTGGTCATAACCATCTTTGCCAAGCTCTTTCCCATTGTCTCCCTCTGGGAGACCGAACCAGAGCGTGAGCTGATGGTCGAAACCGGCGGGCCCAGCCTCATGGGGGGTCAGGATGATTAGGAAAGTGTTCGGCTTGAGGCTTTTTGCCGTCTTTGTTACCGTCCTGGCCGTGTTCTGGCCCGGCCTTCCGGGACCCAAACAGGCCGCCCATGCCGACTCGCCGGTGAAGGTCCGGGTTGAGGTGACGGACGTCGGCTTCAAGCCGGCCACCGTCGAGGTTGAGCAGGGCCAGCTCGTGGAACTCACCTTCGTCTGGGCCCATCAGGCTTATCCTGGGGAAGAGCACATCATGGTCCTCGAAGGCTACAGGCTTGAGACCGAGAAGATCAACGCCGGTCACCGGGAGGCCACCATCCGCTTCATCGCTGACCGGTCCGGTACGTTTACCTTCAAGTGCGACCTGGACTGCGAGCTTCACCAGTACCTGCAGAACGGGGTCCTGAAGGTCAGGCCGGGCGGAGGCGGCGGGGCGAGCCGCACCCCGACGGTGCTCAGGGTCACACCGTCCGCCGACACCACTGACGGTAAGGGTGTGGACCTGACCGTCATGCTCCGGGACCCATCCGGCGGACCCGTTGCCAAAGCCGAAGTGAAGTTTTATCTGGAGACCGAGTTTGTCGGGACAAAGGGCCTGATGGAGGTCGGCCGGGTTAAGACTGACGACCGGGGGCTCGCCGTCTGGGAATATCGGCCGACCGTCGGCCAGCCCGAGCACAGACTCACGGTGCGATTTGAAGGGATGGGCATCTACGATGAGAGCCAGCAAACCGTAATCATCCGACAGGTGAGTACACCCCCTGCCGCCTACGTCCCGGCACCGGTTGGGTTCGAGAAGGCTCCCCGCCTGCCTGCTACTCTGGCCCGCGGGGCGCCGGACTGGGCAGTGTCGGCCTGGTCCTGGGCGACCAACAACTGGGGCCCCTTGACCATCACGACCCTGGTTCTCGGGGTCTGGGCTGCCATGGCTCGGGCCGTTTACGAAGCGCTACGGGGCCTCAGCGGGGCGGAGACAAAGCCATCACACAGGAGGTGAGTAGCTATGTTCGGTGGACTTCTCAAAAAGCTTACCCTTCTCGGGGTGGCCATTGTCCTCCTGGGGATTGTTGCGGCCTGTGCCGAGGAGGCCGTATCCCGGAGCGACTACGAGGCGTTGAAAGCGCAGCTTGACCAGGAGCGGGAAAAGGTGGCCGCCCTGCAGAAGCAGGTTTCCGAATTCCAGACGACCACTGTCCTCCGGGCCAAGCCGGTGCCGACCCCGACCCCGGCTCCCCCAGCCCAGGCTACCGGCCCGCGGCCGGCCATGCCGGCCAGCTACCGCGAGCCGGTCGGACCTTTCTACGTCTACGTCGAGACCCTGACGGCCGGGGGCGTGAGCAAGTACGGCCTCCAGTTCGACCGGGGCTGCGCCCCGAACGGCACCTTCAAACGGGGCACCAAGATTGTCTGGCGGTTTGAGGTCGTCGATATGGCCACGGGCCGCCGGCTGACCGACGCCGACGAACCGACGGTAAAGCTGGTGCTCCCCCACGGGGAGGAGCTGACGGCCCGGTTCAGCCAGCGGGGCGCCGGCCGCATCCCCGATGCGCCCTGGATGTGGGCCAGCGCCTGGGACATTCCGCCGGACTACCCGCTGGGCGCCCTGGACTATGCCATCAGCATAACCACCAAGGACGGCCGGTCGATGGTCTGGAAGCCGCCGGCCCTGGTGGGCCCGAATGTCGACAGCCGGGTAACCATCATTGACTGAGGTTTGGAAAAGGGAGGCTGAGGCCATGACCGGAGTACTTCGTGCGGGCCAATCGCCACGCCGTCGGGTGCCCCGGAGTTTGTCCCTGCTGGGGCTGCTGGTGCTGCTAACCGGGTGTGCCCTGAGCGGGCCTCCTCAACCCTCCCCGACTGGGTCCGGTCCGGGCGCGTCGGCTCCGGTCCTGCCCCTGCAGGTCGAGCCTGTCAAAGGCTACATTGGCGATTCGTTCACGGTCCGTGCCGAGGGACTGCCGCCGGGGAAGACCGTCCAATTCGTCTGGGAAACCTGGGACGGCCGCTTCAAGGTCGAGTCCCACCCGGAAACCGTCGTCTACTACGACCGCGAGTACCTGCCGAAGCGTATTGTGCTGGGAACGGCTACTGCTGATGCGCAGGGGCGGGTGAGCGCGACCTTCACCGATCCGGACGACTACGGGGAGCTCGTACACGCTATCTACG